>NZ_JBHZEJ010000074.1:0-42795 GCF_042756365.1 Streptomyces sp. NPDC059092 | reverse complement strand
TTTCCCTTTCCGGCGAGTCCGACTCTATCAGATCCTTTCGGGCCTGATTCCCAGTCAGCGGGGCTTGTCCTCCCGGCCCTGCGGCCGTTCCGACGTTCCAAACCTTAGCCGATTCCGCAGGTGACTCATAATCGAGTCTTCGAAATGAATTTCGGCATGCCGAAATTCGTCCCTGCCAGGGGATCATGCTGTGTTTTGGGTGCCGCTACTGCGGCGGAGTGGCTGTCGCGGAACCGTACCGGCCCCGTGACAACTCGAAGAACCTTACGGACCGGCCGGGGGCGTGTCAAACCGCTGTCGCTCCCTCCGCCATCCCTCCGCCGACGCCCCGTCACTCCAGGTCGGTCAGGCGTCCGCCCGCGTCCGGCTGGGCGTGTTCCACGCGGCGGAGGAGGCGGATCAGCATCTCTCCGAGCACTCCGCGTTCGTCACCCGTGAGGTCCTGCAGCAAGTCCTCCTCGAAGTCCGAGGCCATGCGCATCGCCGCGAGCCACTTCGTACGGCCTTCGTCGGTCAGCTCCACGATCACGCGGACGCGGTTCGTCTCGTCGCGGTCGCGCGTCACCAGGCCCTCGCCCGCCATGCGGTCGATGCGGTGCGTCATCGCGGCCGGGGTGAGGCCGAGTCGCTTGGCGAGTTCGCCGGGGCCCAGACGGTAGGGGGCTCCCGCGACGACCAGGGTCTTGAGGACTTCCCACTCGGCGTTGCTGATGCCGAGGTCGGCGACCTGTCTGCCGTACGCGACGTTCATACGGCGGTTCAGCCGGCCGAGTGCCGAGACGATCTGCTCCACCTGGGGGTCGAGATCGCGGAACTCACGCTGGTAGGCGGTGATCTGCTCGTCGAGGCTCGGCTCCTGGAGATCCGGCGGGCCGGGTTTCTCGGGGGTGTCGGACATCGGGGCAGTATGCCACGGCCTCTGTTGGCGTTGAAGTCCTTCTCTGTGTACTGTTTAGCTTCTAAGTTTAGCTTTGAAGTCTTCAAGGTTGAGTCTTCGACCCCTTGATCCTTCGACCCTTTGATCCTTTGAGGTAGGTGAGTGTGACCAGGGCGATGGGCGCATCTTCGGCGATGCGCCGGATCCAGACGGGGAACGCGCTGAGCGCGTTCGGCCTCGGATTCACGGTTCCGTATCTCTATGTGTACGTGGCTCAGGTGCGGGAGCTGGGCGCGAGTACGGCCGGTGCCGTCCTGGCGGTCTTCGCGCTGGCCGCGCTGGTGGTGCTGCCCTTCATCGGGCGGGTGATCGACCGGCGCGGTCCGCTGCCCGTCCTGGTGGGCGGCGCTCTCGTCGCCGCCGTCGGGGCGCTCGCCATGGGGCTCTCCGCCAGCGTGCCGGCCGCCGTGGCCGCCGCCGGGCTGCTCGGCGCCGGGACCGCTGTCATGCAGCCCGCGCTGGCCACGATGATCGTCTGGTCCTCGTCGCCGTCGACCCGTACCAGGGCCTTCGCCACCCAGTTCTTCCTGGCCAATCTCGGGCTCGGCGTCGGCGGGCTGATCGGCGGGCAGCTCGTCGACGAGAGCGATCCCGGCAGCTTCGTCCTGCTCTTCTCCGTCGAAGCCGTGATGTTCCTCGTCCTGGCGGCCATCGCCGGCACCGTCCGGCTGCCCCGCCCCGCCGCCCTCCCGTCTCTGCCCGGTGCCCCGAAGAAGGGGATGCGCGCCCTGCTGAGCCACCGGGCCATGGTGCACCTGTGCCTGCTGGGCTTCGTGCTCTTCTTCGCCTGTTACGGGCAGTTCGAGTCGGGCCTGGCGGCGTACGGCACCGAGGCGGCCGGGATCGATCCCTCGACGCTCGGGATCGCGCTGGCCGCCAACACGGCGGTGATCGTGGTCGCGCAGTTCGTCGTCCTGCGGCTGGTCGAGCGGCGCAGGCGCAGCCGGGTGATCGCCGCGGTCGGGGTGATCTGGGCGCTCGCCTGGATCGTCGCCGGGTTCTCGGGGCTCGGGCACGGTGGCCAGACGGTGGCGACGGCCGCGTTCGTCTCGACGTACGCGCTGTTCGGGCTCGGCGAGGCGATGCTGTCGCCGACGGTCGCCCCGCTGGTCGCCGATCTCGCGCCCGCCGAGTCCGTCGGTCAGTACAACTCGGCGTTCGCGCTGGTCAAGCAGGTCGCGCTGGCGGTGGGACCGGCAGTGGGCGGGCCGATGGGCGCCGCGCTGCACGGCCCGTACATCGTGACGTTCGTGCTCTTCTCGCTCGGTATCACCGTCCTCGCCCTGCGGCTGGGGCGGCAGCTCACGCCCGTACAGGACCAGCCGTCGCTCGCGGCGGGCTCGCGGGTCGTGGCGCAGGGGATGCCCGAGCCCGCGACCCCCGTGGCCGTGAGTGTGCCCGTGCGCTGAACGGACGGGCGGACTGCGTCACTGCGGCAGCGCGAACTCGCACCAGACGGCCTTGCCGCCACCGGGGGTACGGCGTGAGCCCCAGGACGAGGCGATCGTCGCGATGATGGAGATGCCGCGGCCCGCCTCGTCCGCCGGTTCGGCGCGGCGCCGCCGGGGCAGGTGGTCGTCCCCGTCCGTCACCTCGATGATCAGCCGGCGGTCCGTGCGGCGGAGTCTGAGGCGCATGGGCGGGGTGCCGTGCTGGAGGGAGTTCGCGACCAGTTCGCTGGTGGCGAGCACCCCCAGATCGCGCAGTTCGACCGGGAAGCGCCAGGAGGAGAGCACGCCCGTCGCGAAGGCGCGGGCGCGCGGGGCGGCTTCGACGCCGCCGAGCAGATCCAGCGCCGCGTTGTGGAACAGCTCCGCGTCCGCGCCCGTACGAGCAGGGTGCTGGAGGACGAGCACCGCGACGTCGTCGTCGTGGTCGTCGGTCACGCCGAGGGAGCGGATCAGCCGGTCGCAGACGACCTGGGGAGACCCCTGGGCGCCGGACAGCGCGCGCTCCAGGGAGGCGACGCCCTCGTCGATGTCCTCGCTGCGGCGCTCGACCAGGCCGTCCGTGTAGAGGACGGCCGTGGAGCCGGGCGGGAGGCCGATCGAGCCCGAGGTGTGGAGCCAGCCGCCGGTGCCGAGCGGCGGGCCCGTCGGATCCTCGGCGCGCTCGACGGAGCCGTCCTCCGCGCGGACCAGGATGGGCAGATGGCCGGCCGAGGCGTAGACGAGACGGCCCTCGTTGGGGTCGTGGACGGCGTAGACGCAGGTGGCGATCTGGCTGGCGTCGATCTCCGCGGCGAGTCCGTCGAGGAGCTGGAGCACTTCGTGCGGCGGCAGGTCGAGCCGGGCGTAGGCGCGGACGGCGGTGCGCAACTGCCCCATGACGGCGGCGGCGCGCACGCCGCGGCCCATGACGTCGCCGATGACCAGGGCCGTACGGCCGGCGCCGAGGGTGATCACGTCGTACCAGTCGCCGCCGACCGCCGCGTCCACGCCGCCGGGCCGGTAGGTGGCGGCGACGCGCAGGTCGTCGGGCTGCTCCAGCTCCTGCGGGAGCAGCGAGCGCTGGAGGGTGACGACCGTACGGCGGTGGCGCTGCTCGCTGGTGCGCAGCCGCTCGGCAGCCTCGGCGTGGTCGGTGACGTCGGCGGCGTGGACGAGGATGCCCGCGGTGCCCTGGCAGGTGACGGGGGAGCAGGTGACCGTGTAGGAGCCCTCCGTACGGTCGGGGCGGTCCGTACGGGCCGTGCGGTCCCGGTGGCTCTGTGCCTTGCGGGACTTGACGGTGCGTGACGTGCCGCTGCGCCGGACCTGGTCGAGCAGCGGGAGCAGGCCCAGCTCCGCCAGCTCGGGGCAGCTCTCGGCCGCGGTGGCGCCCAGGGGGCGCGGGCCGAACGTCGACGCGTACGCGTCGTTCACGTACGCCACGCGGTGGTCGGCGCCGTACACCAGGGCGACCAGGGCGGGCAGTTCGCCGAGGATCTCCCGCACGGACAGCTCGTCGAGCGACGGGATGGAGGGGAGCGCGGGAATGTCCGCCGCAGGCTCGGGCTTCTGTTCGTACTCACCACGGGCCGCCGGCACGGAACCGCGGTCCGTCCGCGCGGCGGCGCGGCGCTGTGTACCGGGGAGCCGGGCGCTCCAACGCGTGAAGTTCACGGATTCTCTGGCCTCATGGTGTCGTGTGTCGTGCTGTTGGTCATGGCCGGGCGGCGGGGCTGTCGGGCCGGATCACTCTGTGCAGATGTGGGCCCACCTATGGTCACACGTCCAGTGTGACCGACCGCACTGACAGGGACGCGGGGGGATGCGGGGGGCCGGAGGTCGTCCGGGTCGCCGGGTCCTCCTGCCTCACGCCTCCTCGGGTCCTGGTGAACCCTCGGTCCTCTCCGAACGGTCGGTTCCCCGGGGACGGTCGGTCCCTTGGGAACGGCCGCTTCCCTGGGAACGGTCGGCGCCACGGGATCGTTCGCCGCCTGCGGCCCATTCGAATTCGGCGCGCGGGTGTTCCAGTGAGCCGAGGGAGACGATCTCCCGTTTGAAGAGCCCGGACAGGGTCCATTCCGCGAGGACGCGGGCCTTCCTGTTGAAGGTGGGAACACGGCTGAGGTGGTACACGCGGTGCATCAGCCAGGCCGGATAGCCCTTGAGCTTCCGGCCGTAGACGTGCGCCACGCCCTTGTGGAGACCGAGCGACGCGACCGATCCCGCGTAGGCGTGACGGTAGTCCTGGAGCGGTGCGCCGCGCAGGGAAGCGAGGATGTTCTCGGCGAGAACTCTGGCCTGCCGTACGGCGTGCTGCGCGTTGGGCGCGCACTCCTTCCCGGGTTCGTCCGAGGTCAGATCGGGTACGCCGGCGGCGTCGCCGGCCGCCCAGGCGTGTTCGGTGCCCTCGACGGCGAGTTGCGCGGTGCAGCGGAGCCGGCCGCGGCCGTCGAGCGGCAGGTCGGTGGCGGCGAGGACGGGGTGCGGCTTGACGCCCGCGGTCCACACGACCGTACGGGTGGGGAAGCGGGCGCCGTCGCTGAGGACGGCGACGCGGTCCTCGCAGGAGTCCAGGCGGGTGTCGAGCCGTACGTCGATGTTGCGGGCGCGCAGCTCCCGTACCGCGTACTTGCCCATCACGTCGCCGACCTCGGGGAGGATCCGGCCGGTGGCCTCGACGAGGATCCACTTCATGTCGTCGGCCTTGATGTTGTGGTAGTACCGCGAGGCGTAGCGGGCCATGTCCTCCAGCTCGGCGAGCGCCTCGACGCCCGCGTAGCCGCCGCCGACGAAGACGAAGGTGAGGGCGGCGTCGCGGATCGCGGGGTCGCGGGTGGAGGAGGCGATGTCCATCTGTTCGATGACGTGGTTGCGCAGGCCGATGGACTCCTCGACGGTCTTGAAACCGATGCCGTGCTCGGCGAGTCCGGGAACGGGGAGGGTCCGGGAGATGGAGCCCGGGGCGAGGACGAGTTCGTCGTACGTGAGGTCGACGGTGCCGGTGCGCTCCTCCTCGGAGGCGAGGGTGCGCAGGGTCGCGGTGCGCTTGGCGTGGTCGATGGCGGTGGCCTCGCCGATGAGGATCTGGCACTGGTCGAGCACGCGGCGGAGCGGGACCACGACGTGGCGGGGCGAGATGTTGCCGGCGGCGGCCTCGGGGAGGAACGGCTGATACGTCATGTACGGATCGGGCGACACCACGACGATCTCGGCCTCACCGCTCTTCAGCCGCTGCTTGAGCTTCCGCTGGAGCCGCAGGGCGGTGTACATCCCGACGTAGCCGCCGCCGACCACCAGGACGCGGACCTTGGGCGGACATGCCTCGGGCGGCGGTGCCTCGGACGCGGGTGCGGGGGTCGTTCCCCGGGAGATCTCAGCCGTCACCTTCCCATGACGCACCCGGCGCCGTTGTTTGTCCACAGGCGCGACGCATTGTATGACCGGAGATCGTCGGCGGGCTCGGCCGGTCGCGGGCGGGCGACGGCGCGGTGACGGGCGGAGGCGCGCAGGTCAGCGGGGGCGGCACGGGGGAAGGGCGGGGGACGAATCAGGCATGTTCCGGTCCTTGCTCCGATCGGGGGGCGCTCCGTGCGGAACTACCCTCTTCTGAATTGCCCCGGGCTCAACTATGTTCGTACCTCGTCGGGGTGTCCGGCCGGTGACCGGACCGGGAACCCGGCAGCCAGGCGGGGAGTCTCCGGGGGGAGACATCATTACCGGGGGAACGCTTATGCACATTCAGGATTCTCATTGGCAGGCCGGCGTCGTCACGGAGGGTGACGGACGGGTGGCCGACGAGCGACGACTGGGTGCGGTGGGGGGCGGCGGAGCAGGGCGTGCCGCACCCCTTCGCGTGGACGCACAGCGCAATCTGGAGCACGTACTGCGCGCGGCTCGTGAGGTGTTCGGCGAGTTGGGGTACGGGGCTCCCATGGAGGACGTGGCGCGGCGCGCCCGGGTCGGGGTCGGTACGGTCTACCGGCGCTTCCCCAGCAAGGACGTGCTGGTCAGGCGAATAGCCGAGGAGGAGACCTCCCGGCTGACCGACCAGGCGCGTACGGCGCTGGGCCAGGAGGAAGAGCCGTGGTCCGCGCTCTCCCGCTTCCTGCGCACTTCGGTGGCGTCGGGCGCGGGGCGGCTGCTGCCTCCGCAGGTGCTGCGTGTCGGGGCGGACGCGGACGGCGCGGACGGCGCGGTGGCCGGGCGGGGCGTGGCGGCGGACGAGGCGCGGGTGCCGCAGCAGCGGCAGGCGGGTCAGCCCGATCTTCGGGTCGTCGGTTCGCGGGTCCCGTCATCGCCGTCGGCTTCGGTCTCAGCCCCGGCGGGCGATCTGGACGACCCTGGCGTCGTCGAACTGCTCGGTGTCGTGGGGCAGTTGGTGGAGCGGGCACGGGCGGCCGGTGAGCTGCGCGGTGATGTGACCGTGGCGGACGTCCTGCTGGTGATCGCGACGGCGGCGCCCACGCTGCCGGACGCGGTGCAGCAGGCGGCGGCTTCGGCGCGACTGCTGGACATCCTGCTGGAGGGGCTGCGGTCCCGGCCCGTGTAGTTCGGTGCCGCGTGATGCTCACGCTCGCGCGGCGGGGGCCGGTGCGCACCGGCGCACCGGCTCTTTCGAACTGGCTTGCCGATGTGCGGCGTTGATCTTTCCCCGAAAGGGTGAAGGTTAAAGCCGCCATCGGTGAAAGCCCCCCGGACGAGTGGCGCGGGGATCGAAGCCCTGGGTCCGGCGTGGCGCGCTGTGGCACGCTGGCCCGGTGTTTGGGTCAGAGGCGGTGCGTACGGGGCACGTGCGGGGGTTTCCGCGATGAGCGGTGACGGACGGGACGAGCCGCTGGACGGCAGTGCCGCCGACGGTGCCGACCGTACCGCCGGTGGCTCCGGTGACGGCACGGGATCCGACGATGTGGCGTCTCCTCGCCACGTGCCGAACCAGGGCGGGCCGAAAGAGCCTTCTGGTGTTCCGGGTGTTCCGGGGCAAGGCGGGCCGGTGGGTCCCGTGGGGCCCTCGGGGTATCCCGGGCCGGTCGTCCCGCATCCCGCGACCGGTGCGGTGGGGCCGGGTGCCCAGGACCGGTCCGGCGAGCCGGACGGCAGCGTCCCCACCCAGCGCGAGCGCGCCGGCGGGTCGCCGCTCCCCGGACCGTCCGTCCCCGGACCACCGACGCCCGGGCGGCCGGCGGCGCCGGGGGAACCGGGCCGGGGCGGGCCGCCTCCCTCGGACGCCGATCTGATCCGGCGGATGCGGGACGGCGACGACAGCGCGTACGAGGAGTTGTTCCGCCGCCACTCGGATCCGGTGCGCAGGTACGCGCGTACCTGCTGCCGCGACGCGCACACTGCGGACGACCTGACGGCCGAGGTGTTCGCCCGTACGCTCCAGGCGGTACGGGGCGGGGCCGGGCCCGAGCAGGCGGTGCGCGCCTATCTGCTGACGACCGTACGGCGAGTGGCGGCGTCCTGGACGAAGTCCGCGAAGCGCGAGCAACTGGTCGACGATTTCGCCCTGTTCGCCGCGCAGGCCACCCGTACCTCCGAGGTCTCGGCCGAGGACACCCTCGATCTGGGCGCGGACGTCCTGGCGATGCACGAGGCCGAGCAGTCCATGGCCATGCAGGCGTTCCGCAGCCTGCCGGAGCGCTGGCAGGCCGTCCTGTGGCACACCACGGTCGAGGAGGAGTCGCCGAGCAAGATCGCGCCGCTCTTCGGGCTGACCGCCAACGCCACGGCCGTACTGGCCAGTCGGGCGCGCGAGGGCCTCAAGCAGGCGTATCTCCAGGCGCATGTCAGCTCGGCGCTGACCTCGGAGGGCGACTGCTCGCGGTACGCCGACCGGCTCGGCGCGTATGCCCGGGGCGGCCTGCGCATGCGCGCCGAGCGCGGGCTGCGCAAGCACCTGGAGGAGTGCGCGAAGTGCCGCCTCGCGGCCGGTGAGTTGGCGCAGGTCAACGCGGTGATCCCGGCAGCGGTGCTACCGGTCGCGGTGATCGGCTGGTTCGCGACGGGGTACTCGCTCAAGGCGGCCGGCATCGTGGCGGGCGGAGCCGCGGGAGCGGCGGGCGCGGGCGCAGCCGCGGCGGCGGGCGGAGCCGCGGGTGGGGCCTCCGGCGGATCGGCGGGTGCGGGTGCCGGCGGTGCGGGCGCCGCGTCCGAGGGGCTGGGCGCCCCGGTGAAGGCGGGGATCGCCGGGCTGCTGGTGGTCGCCGCCGCCGCCGGCCTGGTGTACGCGCTGACGGGCAGCAGCCCGCAGCCCGACGCCAAGCCCCAGGAGAAACCGCCGGTCGCACAGCCACTCGTACCGCAGGTGCCGGTCCCGTCGTCCGCCCCGGCCGCGCCGCCCGCACCCCCGGAGCCTCCCCCGGCCTCGTCCGCCCCGGCTCCGGCCCTGACTCCGGCTCCGATTGCGAAGAAGCCCACCCCGACGCCGCCCCCGCCCTCCACGAAGCCCGCGCCGAGCCCGAGCCGTACGACCCCCGAACCCTCGCCCACGCCGCCTCCCCCGCCGGAGCCGACCTCCCGCCCGAAGCCGCCACCACCGCCGCCCGCACCGGCCGACTACCAGGTCAACGAGTTGTCGTACGGCATCCTCGGCGACGGCGAGGAGCCCGAGGTGCGGCTCGCGGAGAGCGGCTGGCTCTGGCAGCGGTCGAGCGTGTCCATCGGCGGCACGCGCTACGCCCACGGCGTCACCATGCACGCCGCGTCCTCGGTGACCATCGACCTCAACCGGAGCTGCTCCACCTACGCGGCACTGGTCGGCGTGGACGACATGACGCTCGGCCAGGGCTCCGTGCGCTTCTCCCTGTACGGCGACGGCGCCCGCCTCTGGCGCTCCCCCGTACTGAACGGCGGCGACGCGGCGGTTCCCGTACAGGTGGGCATCTCCGGACAGCGCACCATCCGCCTGGTCGTGGAACCGCACACGCCCTTCGGCGCCGTCGCCCTCGCGGACTGGGCGCGGTCCCGGATCAGTTGTCGCTGAGCCCGGGGGTGAGGAGCTGGCGTACACCGGTCCGTACGGCGTCCCAGTCGGTACGCCGCTCGTGCTCGCGCGCCCGCCGCAACCAGGTGGCCCGGTCCCGGTGTTCGCGGCGCAGCGCCGCCACGTCCGTCTCGGCGCCGTGCCCGGGACCCGACTCCTCCAGCGCGTCGATGCGCCGGTCCATCGCGGCCAGCAGCGCCCGGTCCAGTTCGGTCACCGCCGCGAGGAACTCGCCCGTGGGCAGGGTCACCCGGCCCTTCGGCGGGCCGGCGAACTCGATGACGCCCTCCGGGTCCCGCTGGTGTTCCCAGGCCATGGTGACGGTGTCGTCCGTACCGACGACGGTGCGCCAGCAGCGGATGTCCGGGGCGACGCGCAGATAGCCGGTGTACAGGTGGCCCGCGCCGTGCCAGTCGAGAGCGACCTCGGCCTCCGGGGTGTCGCGCCACTCCCACGCCGGCGAGAGGGTGGCGGCCACGGCCACCAGGTCCTGCGGCACCGGTTCCAGCGCGCCCGACACGAGCGCGAGCAGGTCCTCCCACAGGCGGACGACGTAGTAGTCCACGTACGGGTGCGGCGGCCCGCCCTCGCTCCCGCCCCGCAACTCCCCCACCGTGCGCTCGGAGTAGCGCAGCAGCTCGTGGCCGCCGAGGTCGAGGCAGTACCAGCCGTCGGTCAGTCCGAACCAGTGCGGCACGGGACGCTCGGCGCTCCACGGCCTGATCCTCTCCAGCGGGGTCAGGCCGAAGCGGACGCGCAGGACGACGGGGTCGACGGGGTTCACCGGTCCAGTTTCCCAGCCGTACGCACCCGTCGTCGGCCACCGGGACGAGCGACGACGGTCGACGCGGACCGGGGCCGAACGGTGCCGATACGAAGGTGACCGGGCCCTGTTGCACTTTCATGGGTGGTGGACACGTAAGGGCAGACGCGAGGAAAGGACGCCATGCCCATCCAGACCGAAGCCCAGTTCACCGAGGTGTACCGGGCCCACTACGAGGACCTGTCGCGCTTCGTACGCCGTCGCGCCCACCCGATGAACGTCGACGACATCGTCGGAGAAACGTTCCTCACCGCGTGGCGCCGCCGGAGCGAACTGCCCGAGGATCCGCGCCCCTGGCTGTTCCGTACCGCACGCAACGCCATGCTGAACGCGCAGCGCGGCATGCGCCGCCGGTCCGCGCTCGAAGTGCACATCCAGCAGTCGCCCGACACCGCGGCTTCGCGGGTCACGCCCGATGTGTCGGACCAGGTGGACAGCCGGCTCGAACTCGGCGCCGCCTGGCAGGAACTCACCCCGACGGACCAGGAAGTGCTCGCCCTGCACGTCTGGGAGGAACTCTCCGCCCGGGACGCGGCGAAGGTCCTCGGCTGCACCCGTGCCGCCTACGCCATGCGGCTCACCCGCGCCAAGCGCCGTCTGGCCGCGCGCCTCACCGCAGACACCGCCCTTTCGCCCGCCCTCGCCCTGACCCGCTGACTGGAGACACCATGACCAACGACCTTCTCTCCCGTCTGGCCAAGCTGGACGCCGCCCCCCGCACCGAGCCCTCCGCCGCCGAGATCGACCGCGAGGAGACCCTGCTGCGCTCCGTGCTGAGCGACACCGAGCAGCCCACCCGGTCGGCCGGCGCGGCCTTCCGCCGCCCGCTCGTACGGCGCACGGTGTTCACCCTGGCCGGCGGACTCGCCGCGGGCGTGGCCTTCGTGGCGGTGACAGGCGGCCTGCCCGGCCTCGGCGGCTCCGGACCGCTGCCGTCGTCGGAACTGGCGAGCTGGACGCCCACCCCGAACGCCCTGGACATCTCCGCCGGCAAGGGCTCCGCCGCCGAGAAGGCGTGCCTGGAGGTGGCGGGGGAGCGCCCCGGCGGCCCCGCGCCCACGATCGCCAACGCCGACGTGCGCGGCAAGGTCGCCTCCATGATCGTCATGTGGGGGGACGAGGACGCGTCGTACTGCCTGGCCGCCTCGGACGGCACCGGCATCTCGATGGCCATCGACCCGACCGCCGAGGTCGGCGCCGAGGCCGTCACCCTGGACACGCTGGGCGCCCGCGGCAGCGACGACGGCCAGTTCAACTACGCGCTCGGCTCGGTGGGCACCGACGTCAAGGACGTCACCGTGCGCGACTCCGGGAAGACCGTGCACGCCACGGTGCAGGACGGCCGGTGGACCGCCTGGTGGCCGGAGGGCGACCCGGACGGCCTGATCACCGGCACCGTCACGCTCACCCTCACGGACGGTACGGACCGGACGGTCACGGGCGACGAGCTGATGGCCCAGCGACCCGAGTGATCCGGGCGGCCGGCTCCGCCGCCGTCGCGGCGGCGGGGTCGCTCGCGGTGACATGCGGGGCGACCGCGCCGGCCCCGGAGCGATCCGGCCGAACCGCAGGAGCCGTTCCCGGGACCTGACGCGTCCGGCCCGCGTGGAGGGTCGCTGCCGCTCCGTCTCGGAGCGGCTCCTCCGGCGTGGCCCGATGTCCTCGACGAGCCGCTTCAGACCGGGGTTCCGCCGACCCGTACTCTCCGACCGACCGGCGAGGATCAGACCTCGGAACCGTCGTCGGCCCTGAGCGCCGCGACGAACGACGTCCAAGCGCCCGAGCCGAAGGCCAGGCGGGGGCCACCCGGGTTTTTGCTGTCGCGTACGGGGACGGCGCCAGGGGCGTTGTCGCGCACCTCTACGCACTGGCCGTTCCCACTGCTGTAGCTGCTCCTGCGCCATACGGACTCAGTGGCTTCGTACTGCATTTCCAGCCCCCTCTTCTCTTCTTCAGTCTCTCGCCGCCGCGATCTCGGTCAACAGGGCCGCGCTGTCATCCGGCCCGACGGCCACCGCTTGCAGATGCTCGAACATCGACTTGTAGCGGCGCATCTCCGCCTCCGACTCAAGGAACAAGTCTCCGGCTGGGGTGTCCACATAAACCAGTTCCGGATCTGCCGGATCCGGGAAGTCCATGTGAACGAAGCTACCGGTCATCGCCGCATGAGCGCCCTTCTCAAAAGGGATCACCTGGAAGGTGACGTGGGGCTCCTCCATGAGTTGGAGCAGGTGTTTCGCTTGCCCTCGCATCACGTCGCGCCCTCCGACCACCCGCCGAAGAGCAGCCTCATCAACGATAGACCAGAGCCGCAGCGGGTGCTCCTTCGTGAGCAACACCTGTCGCTCCACGCGAGCTTGGACGCGCTGCGCCACTTCTTTCTGACTGGCCGTGGGCAGTACACCTCTGATGACCGCTTGAGCGTAGGGCTCCGTCTGTGCAAGGCCCGGCACGAACAGCGACTCGTAGTTGCGGACCGTACGAGCCTCCGTCTCGAAGCCGATGTACGCGGTGTACTCCTCGGGCAGCTCCGAGTGGTACGGGCGCAACCAGCCCTGGTCGTTCGAGCCGCTCTGGACCGCCAAGAGGTCGGCCCGCTGCGCCTCGGTCGCCCCGTACAGGTCCAACAGGGCCAGCAGCGTGCGCTTTTGAGGTCGCGCCCTGGCCTTCTCGATGCGGTACAGGGTGGCCGCGTTGATGTTGGTCCTCGCCGTCACCTCCTCCCGCGTCAGCGCCGTCGCCGTACGCAGGCGGCGCAGTTCGGCTGCCAGACGGCGCAGCCTGACGGTGGGCGGATTGGGTCGCTTCTCCGGCACGGTGACACTCCTTCGCCTTCCAGTGCGTTCCGTGAGTGTGCACGTTCACTGTGTAACCATTCAAGTCACTCGAACGCCTGGAAGTGATTCGCAACCCTTGCATTCTTCGAGTCGGCGAGGGCAAGCTGAGCGCGATCACACACTGTCGACCATCGGTGACAGTGAGATGATCCGGGGTGGGCTGCGCTGCCACCTGACGAAGAAACCCTCGCGACCGACGCGACCGGTCCGAGGGCATGGTCAACACTTCGAAGGAGCGTCAACGCATGGACTTTATCGTCCGTCTCTTCAGGCCGCTGTCGCGGCCCCGGCTTCCCGAAGGCGGGATCGAGGGCTTCGGCCCGGCCCTCACGGTGAGGGGGCCGGGCTGATGGCTCACGTACCGCACGTACGCGATCACAGCAGTGACGCCGTGGTGTTGCGGTGGAACCGGCATCCGTCGTCCGTCGGGCTGGCGCGGCTGGAGTTGCGTAAGGCGCTGGCCGGTTGGGGGTTGAGCAGGCTGGAGGACTCGGCCCTGCTGATCCTCTCCGAACTGCTCACCAACGCGGCGCGGCATGCCCGTGTCTCGCCGGGGCGGGAGATCGAGACCCGGTACCTCACCGGGCCGCACGGGCTGCGCATCGAGGTGCATGACGCCTCGCGCGAGCAGCCCAGGCCGCAAGCGCCCGAGCTGGACGCGTGCGAGGGGCGGGGTCTCGTCATCGTGGAGGCGCTCGCCGATCAGTGGGGCGTCAGCGAGCGGGAAGGCGGGGTGGGCAAGGTCGTCTGGGCCACCCTCTCGGGCTGAGGGCGGTGACGGAGCCTCGCGGGCCGTGGCCCGTGAGGCTCCGTCAGGGCGGCCGGCCGTCACTCTCCGGGCTGACCGCCCGCCCACGGTCACCGCGCCTCGGGACCGGTGCTGCCAGGACCTCCTCGACGGTCGGCTCCCAGGAACCGATCTCGGCCTTGCCCTCGCTCCGGTCGATCACCGTGAAGTCCAGGACCGCGCACCAGAAGGCCGCGAGCCGCTCCGGATCGTGGCAGTCGACGACCAACTCGGTGAACCTACTGGCCATGTCTCCCCCGGAGAGTGCGGACGCGGGGCTCAGTCCGTGAGGCCGCTACGACCGCAGCGTCGGGCGCGGGACCACGCCGCCCGCGACCGCGCGCTGGCGCGGGGCCGCCGTGCCCGTCCAGCAGGTGCCCCGGCGGGAGAGGAGCCGGCGCAGCCAGAGTTCCGTGGAGACCAGGTCCGCTATGCCGTCCAGCGGGACCGGTTCGCCCTCGGCCGCCGCGCGCAGGGCCTTGCGGACGACGCGGGCCTCGACCAGGCCCGCGTCGGCGAGGAGGGGGGCGTCGAAGAGGGTGATCAGGTCGCCGATGGAGGCGCGCAGGCCGACCCGGGTGGCCGCCGCCGAGCCCGCGCGGGAGGTGGCGCCCCAGCCCGGGGGGAGGTCGTGGATGCCCGTGCCGGCCAGAACCGTACGGAGGATCTCGGCGCGGGCGCCCGGCTGGACCCTTAGCGCTTCGGGGAGTTCGCGGCAGGCCCGTACGACCTGGTTGTCGAGGAAGGGCGCGTGCAGCCGCTGGCTGCGGATCTCGCCCGCCTGCTCGAAGACCCGGTGGTCGGCGGCGAAGCGGGCGAGGGCGGCGCGGGCGCGGGCCTCGCCGGGGCGCTGGACGGAGGTGGGGCGGGTCGCGCCGGACAGCAGGCGAACCGATACTTCGGCCAGCGCCTCCCCGGTCAGCCAGCGGGCGGCGGGCCCCGGCCGTGACCAGGTGAGCGCGGCGAGCGAGGCGCCGAGCGGGCTGTTCGACGCGGCGGACAGGAGCGCCCGGTTCGCCTCGGGGAGCCGGGCGGCGGCCTCTTCGAGGCCGGTGCGGTAGGGCGTACGGGCCAGTCTGCGCGCCGCCCGGTAGACGGTCACCGGGATGAACAGCGAGGCGGGCGACGGGCCTTCGGCCTTGGCCAGTGCGGTGACCGGGGCCAGGAGGTGGCGTCTGCGGCGGTCCAGGAGCAGATCGGCCAGGCGCGCCGGGTGCGCGTCGAGGACCTCGCGGGCGCCCGCCCCGGTGAAGTGGTCCGCGCTGCCCGCGGCGAGGCGCCGCCGGTGGCGTTCGGCCGCGACCAGGGAGGGGCCCGGCTCGTCGGTGAGCGGGCCCTCCAGCTCGGCGTAGGGCAGGGCCTCCTCGCCCGCCGCGACGACCACGTGGTGCAGCCGGGGGTTGGCGGCGATGGCTCTGGCCCGTTCCAGTTCGGCCTCGTCGCGGCCCGCCGTGGACAGGTCGTTGAAGGTGACGGCGAGCAGCCGCTCCCCCGCGCCGGTGCCGTGCCCGAGGATCGTGCCGGGCGCGCCGGGCAGTCCGGCGGCGAGCAGCGCGAGGGTGCCGGAGGCGCTGCCGCCGGAGAGGTCGGCGCCGATGCCGGGGACGGGTCCGGCGCCCCCGCGTGCGGCGCGCCGGTCGGCGGGGCCCATGCCGGGGACGGGCCCGGGGTCCTGCGGCAGGGTCTCGGGGGCGTGGCGCGGTGCCAGGAGGCGGGCGCGTACGGAGTCGACGAGGGCGTCCCGTACGCCTTCGACGGCCAGGTCCGGGTCGCGCTGGGGGCCGGCGACGGCGAGGGAGGCGACCGGTTCGTACCCGGTGATCTCGCGCGACCCCTCGCGCAGGACGAGCGCGTGCCCCGGCGGGATGCGCTTGACGCCTTCGTACGGGGTGGAGTCGCGCAGCGCCTCCGGGGTCTCGGGGCAGGCGAGGAGCGCGGCGAGGTGGCCGATGTCGAGCTGGGCCTCGATGAGGTCGGCGAGCGGCAGGGCGGCGGTGGCGTACGCCGTGCCGCTCGCCCAGGGGGTGTAGAAGACGGGGCGCGCCCCGGCCAGGTCGCCTGCGATGGTGACGCGGCGGCCGATCTGGGCGACTGCGGTGTAACTCCCGGACCAGGCGGTGAGATGGCGCAGCGCGCCGCCGCGCGCGGCGAACAGGCCGACGCGCAGTTCCTCGTCGGTGGCTCCGCAGCAGCCGAGTACGGCGAGCCGGGTGAAGGGGTCCACGGTGACGACCCTGATCTCGTCGGGGCGCCAGTCGCCTACGGCCCACAGGGGATCCGGGTCGCCCCACAGGAGTTGGGAGCCGACCGGGTGGACGCTGCCGCTCTCGGAGTCGCCGACGGGGCCGACCGCCCCGGCCGTGCCGAAGCGGGCGGCGATACTGCTCCATCCCACCAACCACCGCATCGACGCCTCCACGCTTCCACAGCCTGTGGATCAATCGGGCCCGGACCGGGGCCCCCTGGAACCGGGATCGTGCGGTCCCTGGCCCATGATCCCGCGTCGAAGCTCAAGCTGAGAAGCTCGAACCGAAGCCGTTCGGGACCATGCTGCCATGACAACAGCGCACGGGAGGGCCTACGGAAGCGTGCGCGCGAAGGGGAATGCGCCCCTGGCATTGGCCATGTGGCGGAGAAACGGCGCTCTCCCGACCGACAACCGATGGGCAGCATTCAGCCAATCTCCGAACGCGGCGCGGCGCGGCGCCCGGCCCCCCAAGCGGGCCTCAGGCGGGCCCCGAGCGGGCTCCGGCGCCGGCGAACGTTCGGTCCGGGAGGCGGGATTCGCCTCCCGGACCGGTCCACCGCCCGCGGGGATTGGGGCGGCGGTATCCCCCAGCCCACTCGTTCCAGTACGCAGTGGGCCGACCCACGCAGGTCTCATGGAAGCGCTCGCGCTCCCGCGGGGCCAAGAGCGCACGGCCGGGCGCACGCTACACACCCGGAGCACGGGGCGTCTCTCCGGGGCCCGTTCTGCGGCCTCGGGACGGACAACAATCCCGCCATCCGGAAGTCCGCCCCTTAACGGTCGGGATGTGGCGAACTACGCTGGGTTTACGAATGCCGCGCGCCTATGCCGCAAAGCGGCGGCCGTCTGTGTGTCGAGGGGTGACGCATGTCCAGGGACCTACGCGGGCCGAACGAGAAGCTCGGCACCGTTCTCGCCCTCGCGGGAATCAGCAACGCCGGCCTCGCCCGGCGGGTCAACGACCTCGGGGCGCAGCGCGGTCTGACACTTCGCTACGACAAGACCTCCGTGGCGCGATGGGTGTCCAAGGGGATGGTTCCGCAGGGTGCGGCGCCCCATCTCATCGCCGCAGCCATCGGAGCGAAACTGGGACGTCCTGTCCCACTCCACGAGATAGGGCTCGCGGACGCGGACCCGGCCCCCGAGGTCGGGCTCGCCTTCCCGCGTGACGTCGGGGAGGCGGTGCGCACGGCGACGGAGCTGTACCGGCTGGACCTGGCGGGCCGGCGCGCGGGCAGCGGGGGCATCTGGCAGTCGCTGGCCGGATCTTTCGCAGTGAGCGCTTACGCGACGCCCGCCTCCCGGTGGCTGATAACACCCGCCGACTCCTCGGTCGCCCGTGATCCGGCGGTCGCGGAGGCGGCGCAGGGAGCGCACGGCGGGGGCGGATCCGGCGCGCAGGGAGCCGACGGGAGCGGTCCCGCCGGGGGTTCCGGCGAGCTGTCCCCGCTGCGCGTGGGCCACAGCGATGTCGCCAAGCTGCGCGAGGCCGCGTCCGACGCGCGCCGCTGGGACTCCAAGTACGGGGGCGGCGACTGGCGTTCGTCGATGGTCCCGGAGTGCCTGCGGGTCGACGCGGCGCCGCTGCTCCTCGGGGCGTACAGCGACGAGGTCGGCCGGGGGCTCTTCGGTGCCACGGCCGAACTGACCAGGCTGGCCGGGTGGATGGCCTTCGACACCGGTCAGCAGGAGGCTGCGCAGCGCTACTACATCCAGGCGCTGCGGCTGGCGCGCGCGGCGGCCGACGTACCGCTGGGCGGTTACGTGCTGGCGTCCATGTCGCTCCAGGCGACCTACCGCGGCTTCGCCGACGAGGGCGTCGACCTCGCCCAGGCGGCGCTGGAGCGCAACCGGGGGCTGGCCACGGCCCGCACGATGAGCTTCTTCCGGCTGGTGGAGGCGCGCGCGCACGCGAAGGCGGGCGACGCGGTCGCGGCCGGGGCGTCGCTGAAGGCCGCCGAGGGGTGGCTGGAGCGCTCCCGGGACGGTGACGCGGATCCGGGGTGGCTGGGTTTCTACTCGTACGACCGGTTCGCGGCGGACGCCGCCGAGTGCTACCGGGATCTGAAGGCGCCGCGTCAGGTACGGCAGTTCACGGAGCAGGCGCTGTCCCGGCCGACGGAGGAGTTCGTACGCTCACACGGTCTGCGGCTGGTGGTGAGCGCGGTCGCCGAGCTGGAGTCGGGCAATCTGGACGCGGCGTGCGCGGCCGGTACGCGGGCGGTGGAGGTCGCCGGACGGATCTCGTCGGCCCGTACGACCGAGTACGTACGGGATCTGCTGCACCGGCTGGAGCCGTACGGGGACGAGCCCCGGGTGGTCGAGCTGCGGGAGCGGGCCCGGCCGCTGCTGGTGGCGCCCGCGTAGGCCCCACCGGCGGTACGGGGAGGTCCGCCGGCGGGGCAGGGAAGGCCCCGGCCGTGTTGGTGTCCGCGCGCGGGTTTGAGCACGCCGTCCCCGGGCCAGTGCACTATCGGGGTGGGAGGTGACGCGCGCGATGGGCACACGTGTGGGGTTCGACTGCGAGGTACTGGTGATCGGCGGCGGGATCGTCGGCCTGTCGACGGCGTACGCGATCACGCGCGGGGCCCCCGGCACCCGTGTCGTCGTGCTGGAGAAGGAGCCGGGACCCGCGCGCCACCAGACGGGCCACAACAGCGGGGTGATCCACAGCGGGGTCTACTACCGCCCGGGATCGCTCAAGGCGCGGTACGCGGTGCGCGGCGCCGCCGAGATGGTCAAGTTCTGTTCGGAGTACGGCATCGCGCACCGGGTCACGGGCAAGCTGATCGTCGCCACCCGCCGCGACGAGCTGCCCCGGCTGCACGCCCTGGTCCAGCGCGGCCGGGAGAACGGCCTGCCGGTGCGGGAGCTGGGCCCGGCGCAGATCATGGAGTACGAGCCGCAGGTGCGCGGCGTCGCGGCGATCCAGGTCGGCACGACGGGCGTCTGCGACTTCGCGGCGGTCGCCCGGCAGCTCGCCGCGTCGGCGGAGGCCGCGGGCGCGTCCGTACGGTACGGAGCGGAGGTCACCGCCGTCGACCGGCGCCCCTGGGGCGTCGCGGTCCGTACCGCGTCCGGGGCGGTGGTCAGGGCGCGCGCCCTGGTCAACTGCGCGGGGCTGCACTGCGACCGGGTGGCCCGGCTCGCGGGCGACGAACCGGGGATGCGGATCGTGCCGTTCCGGGGCGAGTACTACGAGCTGGCCAGGCCGGAGCTGGTCCGGGGGCTGGTCTATCCGGTGCCGGACCCGGCGTTCCCGTTCCTCGGGGTGCATCTGACCCGCTCGGTCGACGGCAGCGTCCACGTCGGCCCGAACGCGGTCCCCGCGCTGGCCCGCGAGGGGTACACCTGGACCGCCGTACGCCCCGCCGAGCTGGCCGCGACGCTGGCCTGGCCCGGGGCGTGGCGCACGGCGCGCGACCACTGGCGGTACGGCGCGGGTGAGCTGCGCCGCTCGCTCTCGAAGCGGGCCTTCGCGGCGGCCGTACGGCGGCTGCTGCCGGCGGTCAGGGACGCCGACCTGCGCCCGGCGGCGGCGGGTGTACGGGCCCAGGCGGTCCTGCGGGACGGCACCCTGGCGGACGACTTCCTGATCCGGCGGGCGGGACGCACGGTCCACGTCCTCAACGCGCCGTCCCCGGCCGCGACCGCCTCGCTGCCCATCGGCCGGGAGGTGGCCCGCCGGGCGCTCTCGGCGCTGGCGGACGAGTAGGGCCCGGGAGCGGTCCGCCGAGGTCCGTAGAATTGGGGCATCGCGGCCGGGTCCCGGCCGCCCCCGCACACCACCAGCCGCCCCCACCAACCACTCCCACCAGCCCGGATTGCCGAGATGACCGAGAACCCCACAGTGAGCCGCAGCGTGAGCCGTCCCGCGAGCCGGATGTTCCCCGACGGCTCGGGCCCCGCGGCCGACCCCGCCGGGTCGCACTTCGAGCGGCGCATCCGCAGCTTCCAGCCGCGCCGCAGCCGGGTGACCACCGGGCAGGCCGACGCGCTGCGGCGGCTGTGGCCGGTCTGGGGCCTGGACATCGACGGTCAGCGGGTGCTCGACCCGGGCGCGCTCCTCGACGGGCTGCCGGTCGTCCTGGAGATCGGCTTCGGGATGGGCGAGGCGACGGCACGGATGGCCGCCGACGACCCCGGCACCGGCATCCTCGCCGTCGACGTGCACACCCCGGGCCAGGGCAATCTGCTCCGGCTCGCCGAGGAGAACGGGCTGTCCAACATACGGGTGGCCAACGGCGACGCGATCATCCTGCTCCGGGAGATGCTGCCGGCCGCGTCGCTCGACGGGGTACGCGTCTACTTCCCCGACCCCTGGCCCAAGAAGCGGCACCACAAGCGCCGGCTGATCCAGCCGGAGTTCCTGGACCTGGCCGCGGCCCGGCTGAAGCCCGGTGCCGTACTGCACTGCGCGACCGACTGGGAGCCGTACGCCGAGCAGATGCTCGCCGAGCTGACGGCCCATCCGGACTTCGCGAACACGGCGCGGGACGGCGGCTACGCGCCGCGGCCCGCGTTCCGGCCGCTGACCCGGTTCGAGGGCCAGGGGCTCGACAAGGGGCATGTGGTGCACGACCTGCTGTTCCGCCGCACCTGAAGCTGCCGTACCTGGGGGCCGTCGTACGGAAGGCCGTCGTACGGAAGTCTCCCGGACCGGAAGTCAGGGCCTGGGATCACCCGGGGTGATCGCCAGGTGTCAGTGCCCCTCGTTAGGGTCATCAGGTGTCAGAACCGTCCCCGCAGCGCCTCGACCCGCATCCGGCCATCCCCGTCTACGAGCAGCAGGAGCAACTGGGCGACCTGTGGAGCGCCGTGCCCGAGCCCGCCCGCAGGCGCTACCGGCCGACGCGCGCGTTCTGGCGCAACAGGGCGGTCAGGGCCGGGGCGTTGATCACGGTGCTCGCGCTCTGCGCGCTGGTGATCCTCGCGCTCGTCCGGGAGCAGACCGGGCCCCAGGGTTTCCTGGTGGGCCTCGGGCTGGCGGTTCTGCCCGTACCGCTGCTGGCCGCCGCCTTCCGCTGGCTGGACCGGGTCGAGCCGGGCCCGTGGACGAATCTGCTGTTCGCCTTCGCCTGGGGCGCCTTCGCGGCGGCGCTCGTCGCGATCATCGCGAACTCCTTCGCGACGGAGTGGATAGCCACCGCCACCGCGGACCCGGCCGGCGCGGAGTCCCTGGGCGCCACGGTGATAGCGCCGGTCGTCGAGGAGAGCGCGAAGGCGACGGCGATCCTGCTGATCTTCCTCTTCCGCCGGAGGAGCTTCACGGGGCTGGTCGACGGGGTCGTGATCGCGGGCTTCAGCGCGACCGGCTTCGCCTTCACGGAGAACATCCTCTATCTGGGCAACGCCTTCGGCGAGGACCAGACCCAGGGGCACTCCGGGCTGAACTCGGTCACGGCGGCGACCTTCTTCGTACGCGTCGTGATGTCGCCGTTCGCCCACCCGCTCTTCACGGCGGCGACGGGCATCGGCTTCGGCCTGGCGGCGGTGGCGGCCCGGCGCCAGAGGATCCGCCGCGTGGTCCTCCCGCTGCTCGGGCTGGCCCTCGCGATGGGCATGCACGCGCTGTGGAACGGCTCGGCGTCGCTGTTCGGGCCCTTCGGCTTCTACGCCGTGTACGGGGCGTTCATGATGCCGGTCTTCGGGCTGCTGACCTGGCTGGCGATCTGGAGCCGCCAGCGCGAGCTGCGGACGCTCGCGGCCGAGCTGCCCGCCTACGCCGCCGCGGGCTGGCTGGCCCCGGCCGCGCCCCTCGCGCTCTCCTCGATGCGGGCCCGCACCATGGCGCGGGGGTTCGCGAGCCGCAGCCACGGACCCGCCGCGGCGCGGGCGGTCGGGGAGTACGAGGCCTTCGCGACGTCCCTGGCGTTCCTGCGCCACCGGGCCGGACGCGACCCGGTCGGCCCGGACTTCGTGGAGCGCGAGCAGGAGCTGCTGCACCACCTGTGGGAGCGCAAGGAGATAGCCGGGCCCGCGCTGACGTACGCGGCGCGGGCCACCGGCCGGGTGCGGGTGCCGCCGCCGTACATCGACTACGACGGCTACAACCCGTACCGCCAGTACTGACCTCCCGGGGTGACGGGGGCCTGGACAGGGGGCACGGGTCGGGCGGAATCGCGAAGCCTGGCGGGGGCGGTGACGTGCGTCAGGGGTTGATGCCCTTGCCGTTCAGCCAGGCCATCGGGTCGATGCCCGTGCCGCCCGACGTGTGGACCTCCAGGTGGAGGTGCGGCCCGGTCACGTTGCCGGTCGCGCCGACGCGGCCGATGACCTCGCCGGTGGAGACCTTCTGACCGGCGCTGACGGAGAGGGAGGACTGGTGCGCGTACCAGATCTCCGTACCGTCATCCAGCTCCAGGACCGTGCGGTAGCCGTACGAGCCCGACCAGCCGGCCGACTTGACGGTGCCGCTGTGCACGGCCTTGATCGGGGTGCCCGTCGGCGCCGCGAAGTCCAGGCCGGTGTGGTAGCCGGAGGACCAGAGGGAGCCGGACTGGCCGAAGGAGGAGGTGAGGGTGTACGAGGAGGTGGGGAGCGAGTAGCTGGCCGCCAGCTTGGCGAGACGCTCCTTCTCGGCCTTGGCCTCGGCCTCCGCCTTGGCCTTCTTCTCGGCCGCCTCGATCTTCTCCTGCGCGTCCGTCTGACGCGCCTTGGCCTGGGCCGCGGCCTTCTCGGCCGCCGCGTCCTGCACCGCGGCCCGCTGCGTCGCGTCGGCCTCGGTCTGCTGCCGCTCGGCCTGCTGGAGGATGCGGGCGCGCAGCGCCTCGCCGGCGTCGGTGGCGCCCTGTTCCGCGTCCGAGGCCGTCAGCCCGGCGGTGGTCAGCGGCTCACCGGCCAGCACGTCGGAGTCGGAGTCGTCCGAGCTGAGATAGCTCATCCCCGGCAGGGACTTGGCGTCGGGAAGATTGTCCGCGATGGCATCGGGCAGGGATATGGAGACCGCGGGCTTGTCCTGGGCGGTGGCGATGCCGCCCGCGCCGACGGCGGCGATGACGCCGACGCCGAGGACGGTGGAGCTGCGCGCGAGCCCGTTGCGCTGCTTGGCGACGCGGTGCTTGCCGCGTACGGGGCGGACGGACTCCTCGGTGGGGTTCCACTCCCCCCAGGTCCCGGGCGCCTCGTTCTCACCGCCGCTGCCGAAGGAGTGGGGTGCGTAGGTCGCCGTTGCCGTGGGGGCAGGCTGGTTGGACGCCACTGAGGCGTGCTCCTTTCCTTCCTTCTCGCCTACCGGGTTAGCTGACGGGTTCGGAGCAGGAAGGTCTCCTACGGGTGCCCCCCGCCGCACAAGGCGGCAAGTAGCTCCCGATTCACCCCAATTGGTGGTTCCCCGGTTCCCTCGCGGAATTCGGCGCACACGCACGGTGCCATCTCTGACGACGGCTGGGACGACCGCGCTGCGTTATCGAACGTTAATAGAGACCAGGGCGTTATTCCAAGCTGTTCCCAGTGATCGTTAACGACTTCGCATCGGATGTACCGGGACACAAGGACGCACATCGGGGCGAGTTGACCGATGCCCCCGGCATATCGATCCACTACACATACCTGACGGTATGTCATATGTTATGCGGAGGGAGACGCACCGATTACCGTTCGTGACCGGCGATCGTGAAGCCGCGGAGCCGCGGAGCCGGAGCCTCGAAGTCGTGAAGCCGCGAACCGGTGAGGCCGTGGAGCCCGTCAGGTGACGATCGGCATCGTCCTGCGCCGCTCCGGCTCCCCCTCCCCGGGCCGGCTGACCGCCAGCAGCGCCATGTCGTCCTGACTGCCGCCGCCCGTGTGCCGCCGTACGTCGTCGATCAGCGCCTGGAGCATCTCGTCGGGCCCCTGGAAGATCCGCCCGTCGAGCCGCTCGCGCGGAACGTAGAAGACCCCCTGGGTGTCGCGCGCCTCGGTGAGCCCGTCCGTGTAGAAGAGCAGCGTCGCGCCGTCCGGGTACACGGACTGCTCCGCCCGGTCCGGCCACGCGCCCAGCTCACTCATGCCGAGGGGCAGCGCGGGGTCCTGCGCCGCCAGCATCGTCACGGCTCCGTCGTGGCACATCAGCAGCGGCTCGGGATGGCCCCGGTTGACGAGCCGTACGACGTCCTCGCCGTGCGGGATCTCCGCCAGTACGGCCGTGGTGAACCCCTCGAAGACATCGAGCCCGTCCCGCCGCGTCCCCTCGCGCAGGAGCGAGCGCTCCAGCCGCTGCGCGACGCCCTCCAGCGAGCTCTCCTGCTCCGCCGCCTCCCGGAACGACCCGATGATCACGGCGACCGCCTCGACCGCCTCCAGCCCCTTCCCCCGTACGTCGCCGACCACCAGCCTTACCCCGTACGGCGTGTCCTGCACCGCGAACAGGTCGCCGCCGATGAACGCGCCCTCCTGCGCCGCCTCGTACCGCGCCGCGATCCGCAGCCCGCCGATCCGCTCCGCCGGTCTGGGCAGCACGGCGCGCTGGGCGGTCTCGGCGATGATGCGTGCGGAGGCCAGCCGTTCGCCGCTGCGTCTGACGACCCCGTTGATGTAGAGCGCGAGGACGGAGACGAGCAGCACGGTCAGCAGTTCGCTGTACGACACCACCGAGAAGAGCGTGTCCGTGTGGATGCGCAGCGCCGCCTCGGCGACGAGTGAGGCCAGACCCGTCAGCAGGGTGCCCAGCAACGGGTAGAAGGGCGCCGCGATCAGCGGTGCGGCCGCGAAGAGCGGCGCCCCGGTCACCCGCGCCGGGGTCGCCAGATCCAGGACCACCCCGCCGATGATCACCAACGCGGGCAGGAACCGGACGAGCCTGCGCCCGGCGAGGCGCCGCCCGTGCGGGCCGTGCGGTCCGTACGGCGCCGCGTCGCCCACCTGGGCCAGGTTCTGGGCGGGGTCCCGGCGGTGGTCGCGCCCGCTCGTCGTCCAGAAGCCCGCGCCGTCCGCACCCAGGACGCCGGCGCCGTCGGCGTCCTGCCTGCTCCTGCCGCCGAGGCGCTCTCCGATCTTCCTGAGCTTCCCCACCAGTCGTCTCCTGCCCGGTCCGCCGACGGCTGCGGACGGTACCGCGCTCCACCCAGGCTGGCCGCTGCCGCGCCGGGCAGCGACCCGCCCTCGGCCGACTGGGCTACGGAGGCCGGTAGGGGACCGGTACTTGGACCACGGAGCCCCGATGGGAAGACGCTCAGTCGGTCAGGTGGCGCTCGGCGTACACCTTCATGGCGTCCCGCACGAGCACAGCCGTACCTTCACCGTACTGGTCATACGTCGCGGTGAAACGTCGATCATCGACGTACATGGCCGTCACGCCGATGACATAGGACCTGGTGGGCTCCATGGTCACCGAAAGCCAGCCGCAGTGACGCCGGGCGACCGCCTGCGCCTCGTCGCTCGAAGCGCCGTGCCCGGCCGCCGCCGTACGCCCCCAGTCGCGGGCGATCGACTCGTGCCGCTCCCCGAACGCCCGGCGCTCCTCCTCGCTCAGCGAGCGCCACCAGCGGTCGCTCTTCTCGTAGGCGGGACGGCCCCACCTCTCGGTGACCTCCTGCTCGTACCGCGTGTGCGCGAAACCGTCGAACACTTCTTCTGCCATGAGATCCTCTCCGTTCCCGGTCTTGTGGAGAGTGGTCCGCACGGACGAGATCAGCCGTCCGATGCGCTCGCGCTCCTGCTCCAGCAGCGCCAGATGGCCGCGCAGGGCGGCGGCCGTGTCCTGCTGGCCGTCGAGTATCCGGGCGATGTCCGGCAGCCCGAGCCCCAGCTCCCGCAGCAGCAGGATCCGCTGGAGCCGGACCAGGGCCTCCTGGCCGTAGTACCGGTATCCGTTGGCGCCGGTCCTGCTGGGCTCCAGCAGTCCCAGCTCGCCGTAGTGCCGGAGCGTACGGCTCGTCGTGCCGGCCTTCTTCGCGATGTCCTGGATCGACCACTCCATGACGTTCACGGTAGAAGTTGACGTTACGTAAAGGTCAAGCCCTCGATCCGAGCCGCGGACCCGAGCGCGGGAACGGCTCCCGCGCGGGAAGGGCTCCCCGCGCGAGAACGGTTCCGGGCACGACGAAGGCCCGGATTCACCAGGAATCCGGGCCTTCGTTTTCTTCCAGTAGCGGGGACAGGATTTGAACCTGCGACCTCTGGGTTATGAGCCCAGCGAGCTACCGAGCTGCTCCACCCCGCGCCGTTGAATGCAACTCTACGCCATCCGGAGCACGGTCCTGACCACTTTCCCGTGGAGCCGCCCGTTTCCCGTGAAACCGGCGGTGGAACCGCCCGGAAAGGCGCCGGAAGGGGCGCCGCGTCACGCGGCTTCGACCACGTCCGCCCGTACGGCGGCGGCCCACTCCACCAGCAGCCGCTGGTAGCGCTCCTGCTCGGCCGACGACAGCGCACCGCCCGCACGCCCCCACAGCGCGCGGATGTCCGCGTTCACCACAGCGGCGGATCTGACCGGGTACGGGGACGCGGACTTCGAGGAGGAAGAAGAAGCGAACATAGGAGCAAGGCTACGGCCAGCCACTGACAATCGGCGGAGCGTATCCCTCTACGCTGGGACCGATGATCGAAACCATGGTGTTCGACGTAGGCGAGACCCTTGTGCGCGACGACCGGCACTGGGCCTCCTGGGCCGACTGGCTCGGCATCCCGCGCCACACCGTCTCCGCACTGGTCGGCGCCGCCACCGTCCAGGACAGGGACGACACGGACGCGCTGCGCCTGATCCGGCCCGGCATGGACGTCGCCGAGGCGTACCGCGCGAGGGAGGCCGCCGGGCGCGGCCAGCATCTCGACGAGTCCGACCTCTATCCCGACGTACGCCCGGCCCTCGCGGGCCTCAGGAAGCTCGGCGTCCGGGTCGTCCTCGCGGGCAACCAGACCGTCAGGGCCGGCGAGCTGCTGCGCGGCCTGGACCTGCCGGCCGATCTCGTCGCCACCTCGGGCGAGTGGGGCGTCGCGAAGCCGTCCCCGGAGTTCTTCGCGCGGGTGACCGAGGCGGCGGGGGCGGCGCCCGACCGGACGGTGTACGTGGGCGACCACCCGGCGTACGACCTGTTCCCCGCGAAGGAGGCGGGCCTGCGCACGGCCCATCTGCGGCGCGGGCCGTGGGGGTATCTGTGGGCGGACGACCCGGCCGTGGTCAAGGCGGCGGACTGGCGGATCGACGCCCTGACGCAGCTCGCCGCGATCGTCGCGGACTGATCACACGCCGAGGGCCGGAGGCCGGGCCGGGCGGCGGGCCCTCACACCACCACGCCGTACTCGTGCGCGGGGCCGCCCTGCCACTCCACCCAGGCGGGGTCGTCGAGCAGTTCCCAGGCGTCGGGCAGGCCGGCCAGCCGCAGGAATTCGACCAGGTGGTCGTCGGAATGGGCGAGTCCCATGATCCGCCCGCGGACCGTGACCCGCCGTCCGCCTGTCCCGGACGCCCGGTGGACGACGATCGGTGCATCACTCATACGGCCAAGAGTGCGACGATCTCGCCCCGTCCGCAGCATCTCGGGCCCGCCATCTTCAGGACCGGGCAGTAGCGTGCGTCACATTCGCCCCTCCGCCCCCGGCTTTCACCCCGCCCCGCCGCCTCCCCCGCTCCCGCCGCCCAGGACGGCGAAGACCTCGCCGATCGCCGCGCAGGTCCGGTCCGTGTCGTCCTCCGTCACCGCGGCCGACACGAACCAGCAGGCCAGTCCGTGCGCGTTGGTGTGGATGCCGCGGCGCAGCAGCTCGTGGCGGAAGACGTCGTACCGCCGCTGATCCAGGTGGAGGGTGTCGCGGTAGTTGCGGGTGGGGGCGCCGCCCGGCGAGAACACGACCTGGAACATCGCGCCGACGCCCTGCACCGCGCACTCCACGCGGTGGTCGGCGGCGGCCCTGCGGATGGTCTCCATGATCCGCTGTCCGGTGTCGTCGATCTTCTTGACGACGGCGGGGTCGGCGAGCGCGGTGAGCGTGACGAGGGCGGCCGTCGCGCAGAGCGGTGAGGCGTTGTACGTACCGCCGTGCTTGACCCGGCCGTTGGCGAGCGCCGCCATCACCTCGCGGCGGCCCGCGAAGGCGGCGATGGGCAGCCCGCCGCCGAGGGCCTTGGAGTAGACGGCCAGGTCGGGCACGACGTCGTACAGGGCCTGCGCGCCGCCGGGTCCGGTGCGGAAGCCCGTACAGACCTCGTCGAAGACGAGGAGGATGCCGCGCGCCGTGCACTCGTCGCGCAGGAAGCGCAGATAGCCGGGGGCGGGCATCGTGCAGGCGTTGTTGGCGACGATGGGTTCGCAGATGACGGCGGCGAGTTCGCCGCGGTGGGCGTCGAGTACGGCGACGAGGGCGTCCGGGTCGTTCCACGGGCAGACGACGACATCGCCGCTGACGCCGGCCGGGATGCCCGGGGAGTGCGGCACGGAGTGCGGGGCTTCGTAGGGGCCCGCCGCCGCCTCCGGGGGGCGGTTGGAGATCGCGAGGGTGTCCGTCCAACCGTGGTAGTGGCCCTCGAACTTGAGGACCTTGGACAGCCCACTGTGGCCGCGGGCGGCCCGTATCGCCCCCTGGACGGCCTCCGAGCCGGAGTTGGCGAAGCGGACGAGGTCGGCGCAGGGGACCATCGCGCGGATGAGTTCGGCGAGTTCGACCTCGGGCACGTTGCAGGTGCCGAACATGGTCCCGCCGGCGAGGACCGCGGTGAGGGCGCCGGTGAGCGCGGGGGGCGCGTGGCCGAGTACGGCGCTGCCGTACGCGGCGAGGTAGTCGACGTACTCGTTTCCGTCCGCGTCACGAATGCGGGCGCCGGAGCCACTGGTGATGTAGAGGGGATACGGATGCGGCCCGGTGGAGGTGAGCCGGGAGGAGGAGCTGATTCCGCCGGCGAGGGATTTCTTGGCGCGCTCGAACAGGGCGCTGCTGTTCGCGGTTCCGCCGAGGGCGGGAACACCGGGGAATCCGGGAACACCGAAAGCGCCGGGCTCACCGGGAACGCCGGGAACGCCGGAAACAGGTACGCCGGATGGATTCATCGAGGTCATGATCACTCCTGCCCGGGAATGTGTTCGAAAGAGGTGGGTGAACTCGAAAAGAGGTGGGTGAACTCGACGGGATTCACGTTTCACGCGGTCTTGACGGGCATCACGGTCAATCCCCAGACTCGTCGACCCGTCTCCGTCCTCACGGAGATCCAGAATGCGGCGAAAGGAAGTCGGGCATGCCCGAACCCGTCGAATTGGCCGAAAAGACCGCGATCGCCGTCGTCACCGGTGCCGGCAGCGGTATCGGGCGCGCCTGTGCGCTGGGACTGCTGGCGGACGGCTGGACGGTGGTACTGGCCGGGCGGCGCGAGGACGCGCTGAAGGAGACCGCGGCGCTCGCGGGCCCGGCGGCGGAGCGTGCGCTTCCGGTGCCCGCGGACATCACGGACGCGGACGCCGTGACCCGGCTGTTCGACGAGGTGGGCGCGCGATTCGGCCGGCTGGACCTGCTGTTCAACAACGCGGCGGACACCATGCCGTACACCCCGACGGAGGACGTCTCCGCCGGGGACTGGCACCGCGTCATGGACTCCATCGCCACCGGCACCTTCCTCTGCTCGCGGGCCGCGTACCGGATGATGAAGGACCAGACGCCGCGCGGTGGCCGGATCATCAACAACGGCGCCCCCTCCGCCCAGGTCCCGCGACCGGATTCGATCGCTTTCACCGCGGCGAAGCACGCCGTCGCGGGGCTGACGCGCTCGCTGTCGCTGGACGGCCGCCGTTACGACATCTCGTGCGGCCAGATCGACATCGGCAACGTGACCCCGGTGGGCCGGGAGCAGCCGGCGGTCCGGCAGGCGGACGGGACGCTGCGCGTGGAGCCGACGATGGACATCCGCCATGTGGTGGAGATGGTGCTGGTCATGGCGAACCTACCGAGGGGCGTGAACATCCAGTCCGTCGCCGTCATGCCCAGCGCGATGCCGTACGTGGGGCGGGGGTAGGCCCTGCCCGGGCACGTGTAGGCCCTGCCCCGGCCCGGATAGGCCCTGCCCCGGTTCCGGTCCGGCCGGGGTGGCGTGCGCGAGGAAGGCCTCGATCCGGGTGCCCGGCGTGAGCCGGCCCGCGCGCTCCCACGCGAGCGCGCGGTGCAGCCCGTCGAGATGGATCAGCCCCTCCCGCACCACCAGCCCCTCGTAGTCGACCCCGGGCACCGCGTGGGCGCTGAGGAAGAGCGGGGTGAAGGGCACGGTGGTCATCCGTTCGAGTTTGCGGGCGCAGACCGGGTTCGTACGGGCGTACGTGTCGCCCAGCTCCCGTAACCGGTGGACCGCTTCGGCGACGGTCAGACCCGACGCGGGGACGAGTTCACGCTCGCCGCCCTCGCCGAGGTGCCACGGCAGCACGATCCCGAGGAGATCGTCCCGGTCGAGCAGCACGCGCTGCCACGCCCCCAGCGTGCGCTGGGCCTGCCGGATGTGCTCCTCGGCCTCGTCGTTCGTGTTCGCCTCGTGGGCGAGTTCGAGCGGATGCGCCCGCGCGAAACGGTGCTGGACGGTCTCGAACGGAACGGAAGCGACCACTTTCATACGGCGGACCACACCCCTTTCACCTCTCGCGCGCCCCTCTCGTGCCTTCCTCGTCCTCGGTCGCCCCGGCGCCCGTCGCCCCGGCGTCCGTCGCCCCGGCGTCCGTCGCCCCGTACTCGGTGAAGTGGCGCTCGTCGAACAGATCGGGCCACCTCCCCCGGTCGAGCCCCAGCCCGCGCGCGGTGGCGAGCACATGACGCCAGTACGGCTTGACGGGCGGCCAGCGCGTGCCGGTCTGGCAGTAGGAGGCGTCGATCATGTACCGGGGCCCGCCCGTGGCGCCGGGGGCGGAGCGGCGGGCGTGGAACAGCGCGGAGTGGATCACCACCGTCGACCCGGCGGGCAGGTCGTCGATGACGGTCTCGGAGGGCAGCTTCCGGGTCCCGAGATGGGCCCGGGCGGTCTTCTCGGCGATCTCCCGGTGCGACCCGGGCAGCACCGCGAGCCCGCCCAGCTCCGGGCGCAGACCGCGGATGTAGTGCAGCGCGTGCACCATGATCCGGTCCCGGCCACGCTGCGGGACCTGCTCGTAGTCGTGATGCCACCCCTTGCCGGGAGCACCGGGCGCACGCCGGTCGCAGTGCATGTGGTGAAAGACGAACGAGGGCCCCATCACCCCGGAGAGCAGGGCCATCAGCGGCGCGTGCACGGCCAGTTCGCCATGTGCTTCGAGCTGTATCTCCACCACCTCGGGTATCCCGTACGCCTGGGGCTCCCTGCACGCGTCGATCGACTTCTGCCGCAGACCGCTGTCCACCCAGAGATCCACTTCCCGCTCCAGCTGATCCAGCGAAGCGGACGGAATAAATCCGGGAAGAACGAGATACCCCCGTTCCTCGAATTGTTCCAGCAGACCCCCGTCGAGCTCCGGTTCCGGGGAGATTTTTTCGCGCATGGTGCGACACCCCTCTCTTCCGCTCTCCACTGAATTTCGTCGGCAACCGTTCACGGCATATGCGCGGCACGCGCGCGCCGAGGAACCCCAGATGGCTGCGCTGTTCCGGAATGCTCCGGAACAGCGCCCAAAGGTAGCCAATAATTCATCCGGTCATACCCGGAGCGGAAGACAATGGCCGAAGCGTGCCCTCATGGCAAGAAATACGCGAATAGCGGAACGTCGCCCGTCCACACGTGCAGCCGGCCGGAGAACGGACCTGCGGACCGCCGCTCAGCGGTCCATGGCGTCCGCGACCACGGAGGCGGCCTCGGCGACGAGCGCGTCGTCGCGCGTGGCGTTCGGCTCGTCACGGGTCGACAGCACCGCGACGACGATGGGCGCGCCCTTGTCGGGCCACACGACGGCGATGTCGTTACGGGTGCCGTACTTCCCGCCGCCGCTCTTGTCGCCCACGGTCCAGCCGTCGGGCATTCCGGCGGCGATGAGGTTCGCGCCCGTCACGTTGGTCGTCAGCCACTTCGTCAGCAGCGCCTTCTCCTTCTTGCCGAGGACGTCGCCCAGGACGAGCGAGCGAAGGTTCTTCGCGAGCGCCCGGGGCGTGCTCGTGTCGCGCGTGTCCCCGGGAGTGGCCTCGTTGAGGTCCGGTTCGTAGCGGTCGACCTGGGTGACGTCGTCGCCGATGGTCTTCAGGAAGGCGCCGAGGCCGGGAGGTCCGCCGATCGTGTCGAACAGCAGGTTGGCCGCCGTGTTGTCGCTGTGGCGGACGGAGGCGTCGGCGAGTTCGCCCACGGTCATGCCGGTGTCGACGTGGTTCTGGGTCACCGGCGAGTCCGAGACCACGTCGTCCTCGGTGTAGTTGATCCTCTGGCCCATGCCCGCCAGCTTGTGCTTCTTCAGGACGGCGCCCGCCTGGAGCGCCTTGAACGTGGAGCAGTAGGCGAACCGCTCGTCGGCCCGGAAGGCCAGTTCGCGGTTGGTGCCGGTGTCCAGGGCATAGACGCCCAGACGCGCGTCGAACTTGCTCTCCAGCTTCTTGAACCGGCTGTCGTACAGGCCGGAGGCGTGAGAGCCGGAGGAGGCACGGGAGCCGGACACGTCGGCGCCGCTCAGGTCGGAGACGGACGCGACGGTACGGGTCCGCTCCTCCCGCGCTCCGGCGGCGCTCTCCGCCCCGCCGCACGCGGTGAGCGGCAGAAGCGTGAGGACGAGGGTGCCCAGGGCGATACGGCGAGCAGGAACGTCACGCATGGGTTTCAACCTCCGTTGGCACATGGCGCACCGGCCCGCCGGAGTGCGGGCCGGTGATCTGGAAGCATCCTGACGGCGGTGCGGCTATGCGGTCCAAGCCAGAAATGGGCGGTGCGATGCTGTTTCCGCATAAGATGACGCGCCATGGATCTGGTCAGGGCCTGTCTCGCGTTCGTCCATGTGAGCGAACGCGGCAGCTTCACGATCGGCGCGGCGGCGGCGCGGATGTCCCAGTCGGTCGCCAGCCGCCGGGTCGCCGCGCTGGAGCAGCACCTCGGCGAAACCCTGCTGGAGAGGAACGGGCGCCGGGTCGCGCTCACCCCGTTCGGCCAGGACGTGCTCCCGGCGGCGCGGCGCCTGCTGCGGGCCGCCGACGCCCTGGAGGACGAGGCGGAGACCGCCAAGGGGAGGCGGCTGCGGCTCGCCGTCCCCGACACCTGCTCGGCGGGGCGCCTGGCCCGCCTCGTCGCCGGTGGCCGCCGCGACGGCATCTCCCTCGAACTCTGTCTCGCCACCCCGTCACGGCGCGCCGAACTCCTCCACTCCCGGGAGGTACGGGCGGCCCTGATCGCCCTGCCGCCGGCCGAGGCGACCTGGCAGGTGCCCCTCGGACTCGCCGGCGCGCGCGACCTCGGGGTGGAGCGCGTCTACGTGGAGACCCTGCGGCCAGGACGGGCGGACACCGCCCCGTACCGCCGTATCTGGATCCAGCCCGAGGACGACGTACCGCACATCCGCGACCCCCTGAAGCGGCTCTGCGACGCGGTCGGCCTGCGGCCCTCGCAGCACCTCATGGCGACCGGACTCGCCGCCGGCGCGGCGGAGGCGCTCTGCTCGGACGACCTGCTGCTGTGTTCCCGCGCCGAGGCTACCGATCTGCGCCTCGACTGGCGGCCCGTCGGGGAGGTCGGACTCGTCCGGGGCTTCACCGTCGTCGCGGACACGGGCGGGGAGTCCGACCGTATCCGGCAGCGGCTCGGCGCACACATCGCCCGCTGCCTCGACGCGCGGACAGGAACCGCCGGATCAGGATCAGGAACAGGGACCACGACCGGAACCGGAACCGGAACAGAGACCGACACCGTTACCGGAACGGGAACGGGAACGGAGGACGGCCCCCCTCATGAAGCCTGAACGACTGATCGGCGCGCTCCGGCGGGAGCTGCACGACGGCGGCCTGACCGTGTCGCTGCTCGTACGGAACCTGCACACCGGCGAGGAGCTGGGCATCGACCCGGACCTGGAGCTCCCCGCCGCCTCCCTGATCAAGGTGCCGCTCGCGCTCGCCACCCTCGACCGCATCCGCCGCGGCGAGCTGGACGGGGCGTACACGGTCGACGTGATCCCGGAGCGGACGACCGACCTCGGGCCCACGGGGCTGAGCCGGTTCCGGCACCCCGCCCGTATCGCCCTCGACGACCTCCTCTACCTCAGCATGGCGGTGAGCGACAACGTGGCGGCCGACGCCCTGTTCGCGCTCACCCCGCCGCCCGACGTGGCGGAGATGCTCGGCGGCCTCGGGCTGCGCGGCATCTTCGTCCGGCACACGATGAACACGCTCGCCGACACCCCCGTCAAGCGCTTCACCGCCGCCGATGTGCACCTGGCCCACGCCCTGGCGATCGAGTCGGGTACGGGCGGTCGCGGGCACCGCGTGCCACAGCTCGACGTCACCCGCGCGAACTCGGGCACGGCCCGGGCCTTCGTCGAACTGCTCCAGCTCCTGTGGACACCGTCGGCCGTCCATCCTGAAGTGGCCGCGCGCCTGCGCACCCTGATGGGGGAGAACCTGATGCGGCAGCGGCTCGCCCCGGACTTCAGCTCGGACGCCTCGGCCTGGTCGTCCAAGACGGGCACCTTCATGAACCTCCGCCACGAGATCGGCGTCGTGGAGCACGCGGACGGCCAGTGCTTCGCCGTCGCCGTACTCACCGAGTCCCGCGTACCCGCGAGCACCCAGCCCGGCGCGGACGCCCTCATGGCACAGGTCGCCCGCAGGCTCCGCGACCACCTCCGCCAGCTCCAGGCGTACTGACCCGTACGGCCGGGGCCCGGCCGGCAACCACCGTCCGCAGGACGCCGGACGCCCCCGGCCGTCCCTCAGCGCCAGTCGCCGGTCACCCAGGCCACCAGGCGGGGGCGGGGCGTCACCGGGTCGCACGGCAGGACCGAGGCGGTGTCGACGACCTGGGTGGTGACGAGCTTCCCCACGGACCGGTACGTCCGGATGAGGTCCGCGGAGACGTCGCCGGGCTCTCTGAACCTGTCAGGAGGCTCGACCGCGATCGCCGGTTCGAGGGACCGGCAGCCGACGCCGGGAAGAGGCTGGCCGACGTACCAGCCGCTGACGAAGACGGCGTACAGGGCGGCGGTGGCGCCTAATCGGCGCGGAGTTATCCAGGTGGGCACGCCTGGAGTGTTCCACGACGCGGCGGCCGGAGGGACACATGCCCCGGCGGGAGACGTCCCCCGTGTGGTCTGTCATGGGTTCAGGTGACGTCTGTCAGGTGAACCGGTGACAGACCGCACTGCCGCCGCCCCCGTACCGCCGGGAGTGTGGAGTCCATGAACGCAGTCATCGAAACCGTCGGACTGAGGCGGAGCTACCAGGGGTTCGACGCCGTACGCGGCATCGACTTCACGGTCGCCCGCGGAGAACTCTTCGCCCTGCTGGGGACCAACGGAGCCGGCAAGACCTCGACACTCGAAATCCTGGAGGGCCAGGCCACCCCCACCGGCGGAACCGTCCGGGTGCTCGGCCGGGACCCGTACCGCGACCGGGCCGCGGTACGGCCCCGCATCGGGGTGATGCTCCAGGAAGGCGGCTTCCCCTCGGAGCTGACCGCCCTGGAGACCGTACGGATGTGGGCGGGCTGCACCACCGACGCCCGCCCCGCGGAGGAGGCCCTGGAACTGACCCGCCTGAACCACCGCCGCGCGGTACGGGTCAAGCAGCTCTCCGGCGGTGAACGCCGCCGCCTCGACCTCGCGCTCGCCCTGCTCGGACGCCCCGAGGTGCTCTTCCTCGACGAACCGACGACCGGCCTCGACGCGCAGTCCCGCCACGACACCTGGGAACTGATCCGCGAGCTGAAGACCCAGGGCACGACCGTGGTGCTCACGACCCACTACCTGGAGGAGGCGGAGCAACTGGCCGACCGGCTGGCGATCATGCACCAGGGGCTGATCGCCACCACCGGGCGGGTGGCCGACGTGGTGGCCGAACGGCCCTCCCGGATCAGCTTCGAGCTGCCCCAGGACCGCTTCCTCGGTGAACTGCCGCCGCTCGCGCCGATGGGGGTGACCCGGCACGAGACCGTGGGCAGGACCGTCCACCTGGAGACCCGGGACCTGCAGCGCACCGCCACCGAACTGCTCGTCTGGGCCCAGCGGACCGGGGTCACGCTGCGCGCCCTGGACGCCCGGTCCGCGTCGCTGGAAGAGGCGTTCATGGAGATCGCGAAGGACCTGGACAAGAAGGAGACACGATGACCACGACCGCCCCTGCCCGACCGGTGGCCACCGCGGCGCCCGTACGGCCCGGCTCCCTGGCCCGTATGACCGCCCTCGGCCGCGCCGAGATGTCCCTGCTGCTGCGCAGCAGGGCGGCCCTGTTCACCGCGCTCGTCCTGCCCCTCATCATGCCGCTGTCGGCGCGCAGCCTGGTCAAGGGCATCGACCTGGCCGGCACCGGGCTGTCGATCGCGACCGTCCTCGTGCCCGGCACCCTGGCCATGGGCCTGTTCTTCACCATCTACACCAACCTGGTCGGCGTGTACGTCACGCGCCGCGAGAGCCTGGTGCTCAAGCGGCTGCGCACGGGTGAGGTGCGCGACGGGGAGATCCTGGCCGGGGGCGCGCTGCCCGCGGTGGTGCTGGCGCTGGTGCAGTCCGTACTGCTGGCGATCGGCCTGACGGTGGTCCTGGACGCGCCCCTGCCCGAGGCCCCGCACCTGGTGGTCCTCGGTCTGCTGCTCGGTATCGTGCTGCTCGTGGCCGGAGCCGCGCTGACGGCCGCCTTCACCCGGACGGCGGAGAGCGCGCAGTTGACGTTCCTGCCGTTCATGCTGGTGAGCATGGCCGGCTCCGGGGTCTTCATGCCGCGCCAGGTGCTGCCCGGCGTGGCCGCCGACATCGGCGCCTGGCTGCCGTTCTCGCCCGTCATGGATCTCATCCAGGGCGGCTGGACCGGCGACCTCGGCGCCCTGGACCAGGGCCGCGCGGTGCTCGCCGCGCTGGTCTGGACAGGCGTCGTGGCGTTCGGCGTGCGGCAGTGGTTCCGCTGGAGCCCGCGCCGTTGAGGGCGTACGGCGGCACCAGCGGCAGGACGAGGGAGTGGGGCACCATGAGCGTGAACGACTGGGTGGAACGGCTCGGTACGCCGCACGGCCTCGACCGGTACCGCCGGTACACCCTCGTGAGCCTCGCCTACTTCGCCCTCTTCGAAGTCGGGCTGTGGATGCTGTGGGTGGTGCAGTCGGACGCCGGCGCGCCCACGCTGGTCTCCGTCGTCGTACTGGGCGTGGCGCACGCCACCGTCCAGGTGCTGCTCTCCCGCGCCGCCCTCTCCCACTACGTCGACGCCCACCGCCGGCCCTACCCGCTGGTCGCGCTGTACACGGCCGTGACGGTGGCCATGGCCGCCCTGGGGTTCGCGCTGCTGGCCACCGGCCGCATCGACGCCCGGAGCCTGTCTCCGTACCTCTTCTGGCTGTTGATGCTCTTCGCCGGTCCCCCCACGCTGGCGCTGTCGCGCCGCGCGGCGGCGACGCTGGTCGCGGTGGTCTCGGTCTGCGTCGGGGCGGGCAGCGTGGCGGCAGGGCTCTCCGGGACGGAGCTGGCGCTCGTGATCGGGGGCACCGTCATCATGGCGCCGATCATGGCGTTGGCGTTCCGGATCAGTGGCTGGGGCGTCCGGCTGGTCGAGGAACTGGCCGCCGCACGGCAGACGCAGGCCCGGCTCGCCGTCGCCGAGGAACGCCTGCGTTTCGGCCGCGACCTGCACGACGTCCTGGGCCGCAACCTCGCCGTCGTGGCGCTCAAGAGCGAACTCGCGGCGCAGTTGGCGCTGCGCGACCGCCCCGAGGCGAGGGAGCAGATGCTGGAGGTGCAGCGCATCGCGCAGGACTCCCAGCGGGAGATCCGGTCGGTGGTACGCGGCTACCGCACCGCCGACCTGCACACCGAACTCGCCGGAGCACGCTCCGTCCTGGAGGCGGCGGGCATAGCCTGCCGCATCGAGTACGGACCGGCGGCCCGGCTGCCCGGCCAGGTGCAGGCGGCCCTCGGCTGGGTGGTCCGCGAGGGAACGACGAACGTGCTCCGCCACGCACAGGGCGCCTCCCGCTGCAGCATGTCCCTGCGCACCGCCGGCCCGACCGAGGCCCTGCTGGTGATGGAGAACGACAGTGCCCCCGACCCCCCGTCCGGCACGGGCACCGGCCTGAACGGGCTGAGGGAGCGCCTGACCGCGCTGAGCGGCACGCTGACCACCGAACAGCACTCCGGCGGGATCTTCCGCCTCACCGCACGCGTCCCCTGGGAGGAAGGCGCATGATCACGGTCCTGCTGGCGGACGACGAACACCTCATCCGGGGCGCCCTCGCCTCCCTCCTCACCCTGGAGGACGACATCACCGTCGTCGCCCAGGCCGGAACGGGCGACGAGGCCGTGACCCTGGCCAGGAGGCACCGGCCCGACGTCGCCGTCCTCGACCTCCAGATGCCCGGCCTCGACGGCGTCACGGTCGCGGAACGACTGCGCGACGCGGTCCCCGACTGCGCCTCGATGATCGTCACCAGCCACGCCCGCGCCGGATCCCTGAAACGCGCGCTGAGCGTCGGCGTACGCGGCTTCGTCACCAAAACGGTGTCCGCACACCACCTGGCCCAGATCATCCGCACCGTCCACACGGGCAGCCGCTACATCGACCAGGAGCTCGCGGCCGACGCCATCGCGGCGGGCGAATCCCCCCTGACCCCCCGCGAGGCGGAACTCCTGTCGTACGCGGAGGCCGGAGCCCCGGTCGCGGACATCGCCACGCGCGCCTCACTCTCCACCGGAACCGTCCGCAACCACCTCTCCTCCGCGGCGATGAAACTCGGCGCGGAGAACCGCCACGTCGCGGCCCGCATCGCCCGCGAACAGGGATGGCTCTGACCGGTCCGGCGGGACCCGTCCACGGCAGCCGCCTACCGCCCTCCGGCGGAGCGTGCCGCTGCCGGACGGTTCGAGGATCCCGGTGTCACCCCTGCCGCGCCCCCGCCAGCCGCCCCCGTGCGGCGGCCTGGATCCGGGAGGGCCCGAGCCCCCACCGGAGGGTGCGCCCGACGGCCGTCGCCAGGGTCCTGTCCCAGCCGGCGCGGACGGGGGCCGGGCGGTGGATGCCGAGTTCGGTGCGGGCCCAGTCGGGGAGGAGTCCGACCGAGGCGTTCGTGAGCAGGCCCACGACCAGCCGCTCCCGTCGGGTGCGTCCGAAGCGGCGGAGGAACAGTACGGAGTCCAACGCGGCTGCGGTGGGGTGGAGTTCGGGGCGGAGGCGTGCCAGGTAGCCCTCGACTTCGAGGGACGTGCGCGGTACGTTCCGTGCGCCCAACGCCTCGGCCACGGGGGCGGCTTGGCGGTAGTAGGCGTCGCACTCGGCGGGGGTCAGCCGGAGCCGCCGGGGCGCGTAGGCCTGGTGTCCGGCGAGGAAGCTGTGTACCTCGGCGGTGTGTACCCAGGTGAGCAGGTCGGGGTCGTCCGCGCGGTACGGCCGGCCGTCGGGGGCGGTGCCGTGCACCCGGGTGTGGATCCGCCGGACGAGGCCGATCACCTCGTGGGAGGCGGCCGAGGAGCCGAAGGTGGTCGTGGTGATGAACCGTACGATTCCGTTCAGCCGCCCGACCGGATCGGCACGGAAGTCGGAGTGCTGGTCGACCCCCGCCATGGCCAGCGGATGCAGCGACTGGAGCATGAGCGCGGCGAACCCGCCGGTGAGCATCCCGGTGGCCTGCCCGTGCACCCGCCAGACCGGGTCACCCGGTGCGATCCCGAACAGCCCGGGATCACCGGGCGGCCCCGCGTACCGCTCCAGCTTGAGGTCCCCGCCGTGCGTGACCGCCGTGAGCTCCGCCGCGATCCGTTCCCGCAGTCCCACCAGCACCTCCAGGATCCGTGTCCCTCAGCCGAGGGTACCGAGCCGCCCGGCGAGCACGGCCACGAGGATGAGCAGTCCGCACAGGGGGTTGGTGGCGAACGCCCGCCCGCAGGCTCCGACGTCCGCGGGGTCGGCCCGCCACACCTGCCATCCCAACTGCCCCGCCACCACGCACAGTCCGGGCCAGTACAGCGGCCCGAGCCCGGCCACGGCCCCGAACCAGGCGAGCAGCACCACACACCCCGCGTACACGCCGCCCACCAGCACCCGGCTACGGCGCCCCAGCAGCACGGCGGCCGACCGCACCCCGGCCCACACATCGGCCTCCCGGTCCTGGCAGGCGTAGATCACGTCCGTCCCCACGGCCCAGCAGATCAGCGCCCCGTACAGCACCCAGCCCCCGAGCCCGAGCCCTCCGGAGAGCAGGCCGTACACCAGCGGCACCGTCCAGTTGATGGTGATCCCCAGCCACACATGCGGCCAGTGGGTGATCCGCTTCATGTACGGATACACCGCCGCGAGGGGCGCCCCGGCCGCCGCCCACACCACGGCCTCCACACTCCAGAACCCCATCACCAGCGGAGCGACGGCCCCCACCACGACACACAGCACCAGGGCACGCCCGGCCGCCAGCCGCCCGGAGGCGACGGGCCGCCCCGCCGTACGCGGCACCTGTGCGTCGAACCGCGCGTCCAGCACATCGTTGAGCCCGCTGGCTGCCCCTCTCGACAGCACCCCGTACACCAGGAGCAGCAGCCCGAGCAGGCCCCCGTCCCGGGGCCCGGCGACCGCCCCCAGGGCGATCCATCCGGGCACCACCAGCAGCCAGGACCCCACCGGCCGGTCCAGCCGCAGCAACTCCAGATACGGCCGCACCCCGGCGGGGGCCCGCGCCACCAACCGAGCGGCACGGCCGCGAGCCGGGACGTGAGCCGGGGCTTGGGCCGGGACCTGTGAGGAGACGGTCATACCGATGACGTCCCTTCCAAGGGGATTTTGCCTGTCGATCGGCCCAACTTAGCCCCGGCTGGGGCGAGTTACCCGATTCCGCAGGGAAATCCCTGGAAACGACGTCCTCATGGGCAGGAGAGAGGGTCCACAAGTGCAGGCCGGGCGGTGGCCGCGGTCAGTTCCGCGGCGGTGAGGTGCCGGCCGCCCAGGCAGCCGTCACCCTCGCACCGCCCACACGAGCGCTCCCGAACAACGGAGCGCCCCGACCGGAGTTGCCCCCTTACTCGATCGACTGACGACCCAGCCGTGGCTATGATCACGTCACGGCGGGGTCGTAGCACAGAGGTAGTGCGCCTACACAGCATGGAGGAGGACGCCGGTTCGAATCCGGCCGCCCCGCCCGCCCCTTCGCCCCAGCCTTCGGGCCCGGGCGGAGGGGCACTTTCATCATGTCGGTCCTCGCTTCCCGCCAGGGCGGGGCCGACGATCGCCGGCCCCGAAGGGCAGACCCCGATCCGCGCGTGTCACGGCGCACGGGAGACCACGGCCAGGCAGTACCCGTCAGCCCCAGCCGCATCACGATGCCTCGCCCTGGACTGCTGGCTGCCCCGCCGAGGTAAGGAAATGATCACAAATGCGACCCGCGTGATTCCAGGACTTCGCCCTGGACCTGATCAAGAACAGCGGTGACGTAACCCGCGTTCAGGCGCTCGCCGAGGCCGGCGACACCGAGCACCCTTACGGACTTGCGGTCACGGCCTCGTCCGGTGAGACGCGATGGCAGATCATCGGCCAGCTTGCCGGAAGCTCTGACTTCCCGGTACAGACCGGGAACGCACCACCTGTCAGCACCGCCTCACCAAGGAGGACTGATAAGGCACCTGTCCGTCCTGCGGGCACACGGTCGGCTCCCCGCCCGGACAGCCGACCACCGGACACCGGAAGCCACACCCGTCCCGCGAGACGTGCCCCGGCGGCACCACACAGACGTAAGCGCGGGCCCCCGGCCGTGCGCGGCCGGGGTCTTCCGCGTCGTGATCGTTTGCACTTCGATTGAGCATCGGTGGAGCATGCGTCCGAAATGAACTCGAACACGAGACAGCCCCAGGGCAGATAAGGATCCTGACCTGGGGCTGAGGTGGTAGGCCGTGTGGGACTCGAACCCACAACCAACGGATTAAAAGTCCGCTGCTCTGCCAATTGAGCTAACGGCCCTCGACACAACACACACGAGCATAGCCCGCCCGGGGGCGCGCGCCGATCGGGTGTCCCCCTGTGGGGATGTCGCACGGCGCGGGGCGGGCCGGTACGGGGTGGGTACCCGAGCCCCCGCGCCGGTACGCGACAGGGCGCGCGCCGGTCGCGGGTGCGGACCGGGGCACGGGCCCGGGTACGCGCCAGGGCCCGTGCCGGCCACCGTGAGGGTGGGGCGCGGGCCCTGGCGGGCGGTCAGGAGCGGTGGCGGTCAGCCGTTGCGCTTCCAGCGGGGCTTGTCGTCGCGGCGCCCGAAGGAGCCGGTGCCGGTGCCCGTCGTGCCGCCGCGGTGGTCGTCGCGGCGGGTGGCCGGACGGTCGTGGCCGCCGCCGGAGCGGAAGCCGCCGGAGGGGCGGTCGTCGCGGCGGTCGCGGTTGAACGGGCGGTCGCTGCCGCCCCGGTGGTCCCGGCGCTCGACGGGACGGGCGCCGCGGTCGTCACGGCGGTCGCCGCCACGGTCGTCACGACGGTCCGCGCCACGGTCGCGGTTGAAGCCGCCCCGCTGCTCGCCGCCGCGCTCGCGGTTGAAGCCGCCACGGTCGTCACGACGGTCGTCACGGCGCTGGAAACCACCGCGGTCGCCGCCACGGTCGCCACCGCGGTCGTCCCGGCGGTCGTCGCGGCGGAAGCCGCTCGCGGGACGGTCGTCACGGCGCTGGAAACCACCGCGGTCGCCGCCACGGTCGCCACCGCGGTCGTCGCGCGGCGTGTAGCCCCGCGCGCCGACCCGGCCGCTGCGCACGCCCCGGTCGTCCCGGC
>NZ_JBHZEJ010000073.1:0-45319 GCF_042756365.1 Streptomyces sp. NPDC059092 | reverse complement strand
CCCCAGTGGCTTCGTACGGCGTCGGCGGCCTCGTACGCCGTACCTTCGTGCCCAGGCCGTTTCGAACCACCACGATCACGAGGCTGATCAGATCCTGTGAACACCGTCGCCGCCGAGATCGTCTCCGTCGCCCTGCTGCTCGCCGTGCTGGCGTTCGCCGTCGCGCGCCCGCGCGGCCTGCCCGAGGCCGTCGCCGCCGTCCCCGCGGCCCTGCTGGTCGTCGTCCTCGGGGCGGTCTCGCCGGGGGAGGCGTGGGAGCAGACGCACACCCTGCTGCCCGTGGTCGTCTTCCTCGCGGCCGTGCTCGTCCTCTCCCAGCTCTGCGACGAGGAGGGGCTGTTCACCGCCGCGGGCGATCTGGTGGCGCGGCTGTGCGGCGGCAGGCCGCGGGCGCTGCTCGGCGGGGTGTTCGCCGTCGCCGCCGTCATCACCGCCGTACTCAGCCTGGACGCCACCGTCGTGCTGCTCACGCCGGTGGTCTTCGCGACCGCCGCGCGGGTCGGCGCCCGGCCCCGGCCGCACGTCTACGCCTGTACGCACCTCGCGAACTCCGCGTCCCTGCTGCTGCCGGTCTCCAACCTGACCAATCTGCTGGCGTTCACCGCGAGCGGGCTCTCCTTCACCCGGTTCGCCGCGCTGATGGCCCTGCCGTGGCTGGGCGCGATCGCCGTCGAGTACGTCGTCTTCCGCCGCTTCTTCGCCGCCGACCTGGCCGCCGGGGCGCACCCCCCGAAGACCGACGAGCGGCGCGACGTGCCGGTCTTCACCCTGGTCGTGCTGGGGCTGACGCTGGCCGGGTTCGCCGTCACCTCGTTCGCCGGGATCGAACCGCTGTGGGCGGCCGTCGCCGGTACGGCCGTACTCGCCGTCCGCGCCCTGCGGCAGCGGCGTACGACCCCCGCCAAGCTGCTGCGCGCCGCGTCCCCGCTGTTCTGCCTCTTCGTCCTCGCGCTCGGCGTCGTCGTCAAGGCGGTCGTCGACAACGGCCTGGACACCGGGATCTCCTGGCTGCTGCCCGGCGGCTCCTCCCTGCTCTCGCTGCTGGCCATCGCCGCGATCGCCGCCGTACTGGCCAACGCGATCAACAACCTCCCGGCCATCCTGGCGCTGCTGCCGGTCCTCGCCCCGGCCGGCCCCGGGCCCGTCCTCGCCGCCCTGATCGGGGTCAATCTGGGCCCGAACCTGACCTACGTCGGATCGCTCGCCACGCTGCTGTGGCGGCGCATCCTCCACGAGCACGACGCCGAGCCGAAGATCGGTCACTTCACCCGGCTCGGACTGCTCACCGTGCCTGCCACGCTGGCCGTCTCGACCGTGGCACTGTGGGGCTCTCTGCGACTGATCGGAGGCTGACCGCCGTGCCGCACGCCCTCCCCGCGACCGGTCCGCAGGCGGACGCCACGCCGCGGACCACGCTCGTCTGGGTCACCGAGTCCAATTGGACCGCCTGCGTCGACGCGGCCCGCGAACGCGCCCCGCACGACGCCGTGGTGCTGCTCCACGTCGGCGACGACGAGATCGCCGCGGCGGCGCACCACGCCTACGCGGGGCTCCTCGGCCGGGGCCACCGCCCGGACCGCGACCCCGGCCTCCGGCTCGAAGCCCTCTCCGGTACGGCGGGGGCCGATCTGCTGGAAGCCGCCGCGCACCGGTTCGGCCGGCCCTGCGAACTCCTCGAACACCACGGCCAGGTGGAGCACGAGGTGGTACGGGCGGCGGCCGGCGCCGATCTGCTGGTCTGCGCGCGCGACGGCGACCGCGCCCGACCCGGGCCGCACAGCCTCGGCCGCGCGACGCGCTTCGTGGTCGACCACGCGGCGTGCCCGGTCCTGCTGGTCTGGCCGTACGGGGACGAAGAGGACGGGGAGTAGCGCGCGCCGTCGGCGGGGCGGTCGGTAACGGGCGGGGAGCAGCGGGCGCAGTGGACCGTGAGGCGGTGGGCGGGCGTTGAGGGCCTGGCGGCGGGCCGCGCCCTGAGGACGTTCACCTCATGGACGCGCCGGGGTCTTCCCGCTGCCACCCACTCTCACTAACGTCCGGGACATGTCACCGGAGATGTCGCGCGGAGAGATGTCGCGCAGAAGAGTGCTCGCCCTCGGCTCGGGCGCCGTCGGCGCCGCGGCGGTCGGGTCGGTACTGCCGCCGTCCCTCCAGGCGGCGCTCGCCGCAGGACCCGCGCCCGGCGGGCTGCACGCGATCAAGCACGTGGTCGTGCTCATGCAGGAGAACCGGTCCTTCGACCACTACTTCGGCGCCCTGCGCGGCGTACGGGGCTTCGGCGACCGCAACGCCGTCGAGCTGCCCTCAGGGAAGCCCGTGTTCGCGCAGCCGGCCCCGTCGGGCGGCACCGTCCTGCCGTTCTCCGTACGGGACGCCGCCGCGACACAGCGCAAGGACCTCCAGTACATCGGCGCCCTCGACCACTCCTGGGACGGCGGCGCCGCGGCCTGGAACAACGGCTGGATGGACGGCTGGGTCTCCGCCAAGACGGCCGCCACCATGGCCCACTACGACCGGCGCGACATCCCGCTCCACTACGAGCTGGCCGACACGTTCACCATCTGCGACGCCTACCACTCGTCCGTCCACACCTCCACGAGCCCCAACCGCAACCACCTCTGGAGCGGCTGGACCGGCTTCGAGGCCGACGGGCGGCGCGCCGTCGGCAACGACGCGTACGACGAGGGCACCCACCCCGGCTACCCGTGGCCGACCTACGCCGAGCGGCTGGAGAAGGCGGGCCGGAGCTGGCGCACGTACACCGAGTGGGAGAACTTCACCGACAACAACATCGAGTTCTTCACCACGTTCAAGGAAGTGGCCCGTAAGGCGCTCACCCGGGCCCGCGCACTGCCAGGACAGCGCGGCGCCGCGGGCTTCACCTACATGGAGGCGTTCTACGCCGCCGTACGCGCCACCGACGACGCCACCGAGCGCGCGCGGCTGCTCGCCGCCCTGGAGGAGGGTGTCGCCGGGCTCACCGCCCCCGAGCGGTCGCTCTTCGAGCGCGGGCTGCGCCGCGTCGAGACCGGGACGCTCGCCGCGGCGTTCCGCGCCGACGTGGCGGCCGGGACGCTGCCGGAGGTGTCGTACCTGGTGCCCTCCGCGATCGACTCCGAGCACCCCGGCTCCTCGTCGCCGGTGGCCAGCGCCTCGCTCGTCTACCAGGTGCTGGACGCGCTCGGCGCGCATCCGGACGTCTGGCGGCAGACCGTCGTACTGATCAACTACGACGAGAACGACGGCTTCTTCGACCATGTGCCGCCGCCGGTGCCGCCGGTGGACGACCCCGACGAGCGCTGGCAGGGCCGCCCCACCGGGCTCGGTATCCGGGTTCCGCTGCTGGTCGTCTCGCCCTGGACCGTGGGCGGCTACGTCTGCTCGCAGGTCTTCGACCACACTTCGGTGATCCGCTTCCTGGAGCGGTGGACGGGGGTCGCTGAGCCCAATATCACCCCCTGGCGGCGCGCCGCCACCGGCGACCTGACCTCGGCGTTCGACTTCCGGCGTGGCCGCGTGCTGCCCGAGGTGGAGCAGCCGGGGGCGATCCCGCCGTTCACCGGCCGCTGGCAGCCGCTGCCCCCGGCCGAGCAGCGGATGCCCGTACAGGAGAAGGGCGCGCGCCCCGCCAGGCCGTTGCCGTACCAGCCGGACGCGCACGGGCGGGTCGGCGCGGACGGGCGGACGTTCACGGTCGCGCTCAGCAACACGGGCCCGGCCGGTGCCCACTTCGCGCTCTACCCGTACGCCGGCGAGTTCGCGATCCCACAGCACCGCGTTGTAAGGGGCAGGGCGCAATGGACGGTGCCCCTTACCGGCGGGAGCCGTACGGAGCGTGACGCCTACCGTTTCACGATCACCGGGCCGAACGGCTTCCGCCGCGAGTTCGCCGGTCCGGTCGCCGAGGCCGGGGCCGAGGTCGCCTCGTCCGTCGACCACCACGACCGCGATCTGCACCTCACCCTGACCAACCGGGGCACGCGGCCCGTCACCTTCACCGTGCGGCCCCTCGGATACGTCGACGAGGCCGATCTGGACGGCTGGACGCGCCGGATCACCGTGAAGCCGGGCCGCAGCAGGGGCGTCGTGCACTCGGCGGCCGACGCGCACGGCTGGTACGACATCGAGGTCACCACCGACGGCTCGGGCACCCCGTTCCGCCGCCGTCTCATGGGCCATATCGAGAACGGACGGGCGAGCGTCGCGGGTTGACGGCGGGGTGACACCCCCCGCGCGGTCACGAGAACCATTACTGTGAGTAAGGCCACCAATCGGACAAAGGATCACTAAGGATCTCTTTCGGCTGCGAGAGTAGCTCTCCGTAGGTCACGCGTTCTTTGCGGGCACCCTCAGGGGCCGTTCCCGGTAAAGATCCATGAACCACTCAGGGAGCAGTCCTTTGGCAGCCCTCGCGCGATGGTGCGTCACCCACCGGCTTCTCGCCGTCCTCCTCTGGCTGCTCGCGCTCGGCGGCGCCTCGGCCGCCGCGGGCGTGATGGGGACCTCGTACTCCAACGACTACGAGGTCCCCGGCACCGAGTCCGGCCGGGCCACCCAGCTTCTCGGCACGGCCTTCCCCGGGCTCGGCGGGGACAGCAACACCATCGTCTGGCACACGGAGCGCGGCTCCGTCCGCGACGCCGCCGTCGAGGTGCGGACCGGGGAGATGCTGGGCCAGGTCGCCGAGCTGCCCGGTGTCTCCTCCGTCGTGAGCCCGTACGCGGCCGAGGGCGCCGAGCAGATCAGCGGGGACGGCCGTACCGCCTACGCGCGGATCACCTTCGACCGGCAGGCCGACGAGATCCCGCAGTCCCAGGCACGGGCGCTGGTGGACACCGCGACCTCCGTGGAAGGGACGTCCGTGGAAGGGGCGCACAAGGGCCTTGAGGTCGAGCTGGGCGGCAGCGCCGTCGCCCTCACCGAGGCCACCTCCGCGCACACCGCCGAGATCGTCGGCGTGGCCGTGGCGGCCGTCGTGCTCTTCCTCGCCTTCGGCTCGCTCGCCGCCGGCCTGCTGCCCATCGCGACCGCGCTGGTCTCCGTCGGCACCGCGTACGCGGGCATCGTCCTGCTCGGCCACGCCATGACGGTCGCCGACTTCGCGCCCATGCTCGGTCTGCTCATCGGGCTCGGTGTCGGGATCGACTACGCGCTGTTCATCGTCGTACGGCACCGTAAGGGCCTTCAGCGCGGACTGACCGTTCCCGAGGCCGCGGTGAGCGCCGTCGCCACCACCGGCCGGGCCGTCGTCTTCGCCGGCGCCACCGTCTGCATCGCCCTCCTCGGCATGCTGATCCTGCGCCTCAGCTTCCTCAACGGGGTCGCGATCGCCGCCTCGCTGACGGTCGTCCTGACCGTCGCCGCGTCCGTGACCCTGCTGCCCGCCCTGCTCTCCTTCATCGGCACGCGCGCGCTGAGCCGGCGCCAGCGCGCCCGGCTCGCCGCCCACGGGCCGCGGCCGGACCTCCCCACCGGCTTCGCCGTCCGCTGGTCCCTCTTCGTCGAACGCCACCCCAAGCTGCTGGGCGCCGTGGCGACCGTGGTGATGCTGATCCTCGCGCTGCCCACCTTCGCGCTCCACCTCGGCACCTCCGACCAGGGCAACAACCCCGCCACGGCCACCACCCGCAAGGCGTACGACCGGCTCGCCGAAGGATTCGGGCCCGGCGTCAACGGTCCGCTGACGCTGGTCGCGCACCTCGACAGCGCCGCCGACCGGCTCGCCATGGACCAGCTCCCCGACGCACTCCGCACCACCGAGGGCGTCGCCTCGGTCGGCCCCATCGCCTTCAACGGAAGCGGCGACACCGCGCTGCTCACCGTCGTACCGGAGTCGTCGCCGCAGTCGCGGCACACCAGCGACCTGGTCGACCGGCTCCGCGACGACGTCCTGCCCACGGCGGCGGCCGGCACCTCCCTGGCGGTGTACGTCGGCGGCGTCACCGCGAGCTACGACGACTTCGCGGACATCATCGTCGGCAAGCTCCCCCTCTTCGTCGGGGTGGTCATCACCCTGGGCTGTCTGCTCCTGCTGCTGGCGTTCCGCTCCGTGGGCATCCCCCTCAAGGCCGCGCTGATGAACGTGGCCGCCGTCGCCTCGTCCTTCGGGGTCGTCGTCGCGATCTTCCAGTGGGGATGGGGGAGTGAGCTGCTGGGGCTCGGCAGCGCGGGGCCCATCGAACCCTTCCTGCCCGTGATCATGGTCTCGGTGCTCTTCGGGCTCTCCATGGACTACCAGGTCTTCCTGGTCAGCCGGATGTACGAGGAGTGGCTGGAGACCGGCGACAACGCGCGGGCCGTGCGGGTGGGGCTCTCCGAGACCGGCCGGGTGATCAACTCGGCGGCCGTCATCATGATCTCGGTCTTCCTCGCCTTCGTGCTGAGCGGCGACCGCGTCATCGCCATGTTCGGCATCGCCCTGGCCACCGCGGTCGCGCTGGACGCCTTCGTACTCCGTACGCTCCTGGTCCCCGCCCTGATGCATCTGCTCGGCGGCGCCAACTGGTGGCTGCCGCGCACCGTGGACCGCTGGCTCCCGCGCATCAGCATCGAGGCGCCGGAGTGCCGCGAACGTGCGAAGATCCCCGTGCCGCACGAGCGCGAGCACGAGCACACGCCACTCGTCCGGTGAACCGCACGACACGCACCGCAGGGGGGATCACCATGTTCGCTGTACCGCTGGGCGACGACGCCCACCTGCGCCCGCTGGAGAGCTGGCAGGCGGAGGAGTTCCTGGCCCACATGGACCGCGCCAGGGACTTGGTGGACGAGCACATCCAGCTCGCCCGGGCCGTCACGGACCTGGAGTCCGCGCGGGCGCTCCTCACCTCGTACGCGCGGAAACAGGCCGCCGACACAGGGCGCGTCTACGGGATCTGGCGCGGCCCCACCCTCGTCGGCGGGGTCCTCTTCCGCGTCTTCGACGCGTCCGCGGGCAACTGCGAGGTCGGCTGCTGGCTGGAGCCCGCGGCGACGGGGCGCGGCCTGGTCACGCGCGCCGCCGCCGTCCTGATCGACTGGGCGGTCGAGGAGCGCGGGATGCACCGCGTCGAATGGCTCGTCTCGTCGGAGAACGCGGCCAGCATCCGGGTCGCCCGTCGGCTCGGGATGACCCGGGACGGGGTGCTGCGCCAGAACTACCCGTACCGGGGAGTACGCCACGACACGGAGGTATGGGCCGTCCTCGCCCCGGAGTGGCGCGCACGGCCCGGTACGCCGAGCTGATCAACCGCTGATCACGATACGGCTGCCCCCGGGAGTGAATTTCCGCGTTCTCAGGAAGTTCTCAGAACTGGCCCCTAGCGTGCGACGTATGAAGTCCACCCCCGAGACCCAGACCCCCGAGCCGGAGACGGCCGAGGCCCCCACCACCAAGGCGGCCGAGTCCCAGGCCGATCTGAAGAAGACCGAGACCCCCGGCGACACGTCCGACATTGCTGGCGCCACCACGGACGCCACAGCCAAGGACACCGCCCCGGCCGCCGGCCTCGACGAGGACGAGGCGGCCGGCGAGGACGACGAGCTCGACCTCCTTGAGGGCGCCCCCGCGGCGTCGTCCGGCCTCGGCGCCGCCGCGGCGGCCGTCGTCGCCGTCTGCCTCGGGATCGTCGCCCTCACCGGCACCTGGACCAGCAAGGTCCTCGCCGAGCGCCAGGGCCTCGTAGGACAGCTCAAGACCGGCCAGTCCGCCACCGCCGAGCAGCAGATCTCCGCGATCTACGGCGACGCCTGGCACGTCACGGCCGCCGTCAACGGCGGGGTCGCCCTCGTGGCCCTGCTCCTCGGCGTGATCGTGCTGACGCTGCCTCAGCGCGACGGCTGGGTACGGCCCTTCGCGCTCGCCGGTGCCGTACTCGGCTTCCTGGGGCTGCTGATCTCCATGGCCATGTACTTCGACCTCTTCGCCGCGCTTCCTGCCACCGGCGCCTGAGGCCGCTTCCCCCCCCACGTCCCCCCCACCCGGTCTAAGGTCTGAGCGGCTTACGCCGCCGGGGCCTTAGGCCGTACGTATGTCCGGCCCCGCTTTCTAAGGCCCCGGGGCCCGTCAAGATGCGGCACTCTCCCGATGCGGCCCCGCCCCCTGGGAGACGAAGGTAGAGGCATCACCAGACGCCCCACCGCCTTCGCTCCAGGGAGCCCCCGATGTTCGAGTACGAACTCCAGAAGATCCACGCCGCCGAACTGATCCGCAGGGCCGAGCACCAGCGGCTCGTCCGGGAGGCCGGCGCGGCCCGTCGCTGGGCCCGGCGAACCGCCAGGAACGCCCCGGAGGGGCGGGTGAGTCAACTCCGCGGCCGGTTCGACCGCGCCGCCTGACCCCGGCCCGATCCCTGTCCGGCCGCCGCCCTGGAGTGACGGTCGGCCCCACCGCCCCCGTCCGATAACAAGTGCCGTGATGTCAGAGGGCTGTGCGATGCTCAGCGATGTGGAGACCAGGTCGCTCAGTCCGGTGTTCGTCGGCAGGTCGGCCGAGTTCACCGCGCTCACGTCAGCGCTCGCCCGCGCCACCGCGGGCGAGCCCCAGGCCGTGCTCGTGGGCGGTGAGGCCGGCGTCGGCAAGACCCGCCTCATCGAGGAGCTGCACCGGGCGGCCTGCGACGAGAAGGCCGTCGTCGCGATCGGCGGATGCGTCGAGATCGGCGCGGACGGACTGCCGTTCGCGCCCTTCTCCGCCGCCCTGCGCTCCCTGCGCCGCCGACTGCCCGACGAGCTGATGGCCGCGGCCGAAGGGCAGCAGGACGAGCTGGCCAGGATCCTCCCCGAGCTGGGCCACTCCGACCGGGACGCGCTGGGCGAGGACGGCACCGCCCGGCTCTTCGAGCTGACCGCACGCCTGCTGGAGCGGCTGGCCGCCGACCGTACGATCGTGCTCATCCTGGAGGACCTGCACTGGGCGGACACCTCCACCCGCCATCTCCTCGCCTATCTCTTCCGCTCCCTGCGCCGCGGCCGGCTCGTCGTGATCGGCACCTACCGCGCCGACGACCTGCACCGCCGCCATCCGCTGCGCCCGCTCCTCGCCGAGCTGGACCGGCTGCGCTCCGTCCGCCGTATCGAACTCTCCCGCTTCAACCGCGCCGAGGTGCGCGGCCAGCTCACCGGCATCCTCGCCACCGAACCGGGCCCCGACCTGCTGGAACAGATCTTCGAACGCTCGGACGGGAACGCGTTCTTCGTGGAGGAGCTGGCCTGCTCCATCGGTTCGGGCTGCCGCACCGGGCTCAGCGACTCCCTGCGCGATCTGCTGCTCGTACGGGTCGAGGCGCTGCCCGAGGACGCCCAGCGGGTCGCCAGGATCGTCGCCGAGGGCGGCACCACCGTCGAGTACCGGCTGCTGCTGGCCGTCGCCGGGCTCCCCGAGGACGACCTGATCGAGGCGCTGCGGGCCGCCGTCGGCGCCAACATCCTGCTGCCGACGGCGGACGGGGACGGGTACCGCTTCCGCCACTCCCTCGTCCGCGAGGCCGTCAGCGACGACCTGCTGCCCGGCGAGCGCTCCCGGCTCAACCGCAGGTACGCGGAGGTGCTGGAGGCCGGCCCCTCGCTCGTCAGGGCCGATGAGCGGACGACCCGCCTCGCCAGCCACTGGTACCACGCCCACGACCCGGCGAAGGCGCTGCCCGCCGTCCTCCTCGCCTCCGTGGAGGCCCGCGAGCGGTACGCGCACGCCGAGCAACTGCGCCTGCTCGAAAGGGCCATGGAGCTGTGGGACGACGCCCCGAAGGAGGTACGCGCGACTCTGCGCCCGCCGGACGACATAGAGGTGTACCCGCCCTGCGGGGGCCCCGCCGAGTCGTCACCCCCGCGTTACCTCGACCTGATGGCCGAGGCGACGGTCGCCGCGCGCGCCGGCGGCGAGCGCGAACGCGCCCTGGCGATAGCCAAGAAGGCCATGCGTCTCCTGGAGGGCGAGTCGGAGGGGAAGGACCCGCTGCGCGCCGCCTGGTTCTGGATCCAGCGCTCCCGGCTCGTCCAGGACCTCACCCGGGGCGACGGCTGGAGCGAACTGGCCAACGCCCAGGAGCTGGTGCGCGGACTCCAGCCCTCCGCCGTGCACGCGGAGGTCCTCGCCAACGTCGCGTCCTGGGGCGCCCTGCACCGGCCGGGACCCGAGAGCCTGGCCGCCGCCGACAGGGCCGTGGAGTACGCCCGGCTGGTCGGCGCCGAACGCACCGAACTGCACGCCCGGCTCACCCGGGGCTGGCTCACCGCCGACGCGGGCGGCGTCGAGGAAGGCATCGCCGAGATCTACGCGGCGCGCGACCGGGCCGCCGAGCTGGGCGCCGTCGGCATCCTCGGCCGCGCCAGCAACAACCTGCCGTCCACCCTGGAGAGCATGGGCCGCTCGGAGGAGGCGGTGACGACCGCCCGCGACGGCGTGGCCTTCAGCCACCAGCGCGGACTCACCGACACCGAGGCGTGGGTCCGTACGAATCTGGCCCAGTCCCTCTTCTCCCTGGGCCGCTGGGCGGAGGCGGACACGGTCCTCGACGAGACCGTGGAGCTGGCGCGGTCCAACAAGGCGCGCGCCCTGCTCGCCGTACGCCGCGGGGAACTCGCCCTCCTCAGAGGGGCCTTCGACGAGGCGGAGCGCCAGGTGGAGCTGAATCGTGGCTTCATGGGCACCCATGACCTCCAGCCGCAGCACATCATCACCCCGGTCCGGCTGACGATGGTCATAGCGGCCCGGCGCGGCGCGCTGGCCGAGGCACGCGCCGAGTTCGAGCGGATGGCCACGGGCGGCTTCCCGATCGGCACCCACCGGTACGCGCTGCCGCTGCTCTGCACGGCCGCGGCGATCGAGGCGGACGCCAGGGGCCTGCCCGGCGCCGAGGCGGGCCGCGCGGAGGTACTGGCGACGGTCCGCACCCACGCCAGGCGGCTGCCGACACTCGTCCCCGTCTGGGCGGCGTACGGGCTCATGCTGGAGGCCGAACTGGCGCGCGCGGAAGGCCGGGACGGGCCGAAACTCTGGGCGCGCGCGGTGCAGGCCTTCAGCGATGTGGAGCGCCCCTACGAGCTGGCGCTCACCCGGCTGCGCTGGGCGGCGGCGCTGCTCGGCTCGGGCGCCGGCCGTACGGACCCGGCGGCCCTGCTCGACCTGGCGCACACCACCGCGGCGGAGCTCGGCGCGCGCCCGCTGGCCGAGGAGATCACCCTGCTCGCCGGACGGGCCAGGATCGCCCTCGGCGCGGCCTCCGCGGGCGGTACGGGGCGGGCCTCAGGCCGGGTACCGGGGCCCCGGCGCGGCGGAAGGAGCCAGGAGGCCACGGCCGATCCGCTGCGCGAGCTGGGGCTCACCCGCCGCGAGCAGGACGTCCTGCGGCTGGTCTCGGCGGGGCACAGCAACCGCAGGATCGCGGAGGAGCTGTACATCTCCCCGAAGACCGCCAGCGTCCATGTCTCCAACATCCTGGCGAAACTGGGAGTCTCGGGCCGGACCGAAGCCGCGGCGCTCGCCCACCGGCTGCGCCTCTTCCCGGACCTCGCGGCCTGAGGACGCCGGCCCGAACACCGGCGGCTATTCCCCGGGCTTCCCGGAATCCTCAGAACCCCCGGAATCCTCGGGCTTCGCCGCTTCCTCGCGGTCGGTCGATCCGGTCGATCCGGTCGCATCGGCGGATTCCGCGGTATCGGTCGGAACCCGTATCGTGACTTTTCCCGAAGAGAGGTCTATGGGCCCCTGACCAGGGTCGTTGTCGTCGACATCCACCCTGCTCAGTTCCAGCCGTTTCTGCTCCTCGTGCGTGTGTTTGCGGCCCGGGGCGAAAATCTCCTCGATCATGTTGAACACGGCATGCCCACCCTCGTGATACGCATTGCTACGGAACTACGAAACCTCCAGCAGAAGGATCCGGTCGTCCCCCGGCCCTGGCGTGCCCCGGGTGTCGGTCTCGCTGGTCACGAGCCACACCCGGTTTCCACCGGCGGCGAGGACCGTACGCAGACGGCCGTACTCCCCCTCCAGGAACGCCTGGGGATCGGCCGAGGATTCCCGCCCCGCCAGCGGAATCCGCCAGAGCCGCTCACCGCGCAGCCCCGCCATCCAGATCGAGCCCCGCGCGTACGCGATACCGCTGGGCGACGCCTCACCCGTACGCCACTGTTCCACCGGGTCCACATAGCCGGCCTTTCCGGCCTTCCCTTCGGCGACCGGCCAGCCGTAATTCTTCCCGGGCTCGATCAGGTTCAGTTCGTCCCAGGTGTTCTGTCCGAATTCGGCGGCCCACAGCCGCTTCCCGGAATCCCAGGCCAGGCCCTGCACATTGCGGTGCCCCAGCGAATAGACCAGCGAATCAGGCTCCGGATTCCCGTGCACCGGTTGGCCGTCCGGCGTCATCCGCAGGATCTTCCCGGCCAGCGACTCCTTGTCCTGGGCGAGCCCCGTGTCCCCCGTCTCGCCGGTGCCCGCGTAGAGCATCTTGTCCGGTCCGAAGGCGATCCGGCCGCCGTTGTGGACGGTGCCCTTGGGGATGCCCCGCAGCACCGTGTCGGGGGCGCCCAGCTGCTGCCCCGCGGGCTTCTTCGTGTCGTGGAACATCCGGGCGATGCGGTTGTCCCCTGCCGTGGTGAAGTACGCGTAGACCAACTGGTCCGAGGCGTACGCGGGGGAGACCGCGATCCCCAGCAGACCGCCCTCGCCCGCCGGGGCGACCCCTGGCACCGAACCCATCACGGTCTTCTCGCCCGTCTCGGCGTCGACCCGGGTGATCGTCCCCTCGTCACGCGAGGAGACCAGCAGATCGCCGTCCGGCAGGGCCGCGAGGCCCCACGGCGACGCGAGCCCCTCGGTGAGCGTCGACACCACCTTCACCGAACCTTTCGCGGGCGCGGGGGACTCGGCGGGCGCCGCCTCCCGTGACGCCGACGCCGACGCGGAGGCGGCCGACGACGAGGGGCCGCGCTCGAACGCCGGGCCCACCCCCTCGTCGGAGGAGCATCCCGTCGCCAGGAGAAGGGCGGCGGCGGCCCCCACGGCCGTCCCTGCTGAACGCTTCACGGTCCCGGTCCCTTCGAAGGCTGCGGCTCTACCTGTTCTTACACCGCGTGCCCCGCGAAGGTTCCCCAACGCGTGGACCAATGTGGTGGATCCAGGCCGAGGGGCGCCTGGCGCGTCCGCCGGATCCGGCCTACTCCCAGGAGGCCAGTACCGGCGGCAGCGCCGCGATCTCGGCCACGTCCCGCGCCGTCAGCTCCAGCTCCGCCGCCCGCGCGTTCTCCACCGCCCACGGCTCCCGCTTCGTCCCCGGCACCGGCACCACCTGCCGCCCCCGCCCCAGCACCCACGCCAGCGCCACCTGCGCCGGCGTCGCCCCGTACCGCCGCGCCACCCGCCGCAGCCCCACCACCAGCGGCTGGTTCGCGGCCATCATCTCCGCCGTGAACCGCGGATGCCTGGCCCGGAGGTCGTCAGGCTCGAACCCCTGCCCCGGGGTGAGCGTGCCCGTCAGAAAACCGTTGCCCAGCGGCATCGCCGCCAGGAAGCCGATGCCGCGCGCCTGGCACCACGGCAGCAGCCGTTCCAGCGCCTCCGGAGACCACACCGACAGCTCCGCCTCCACCGCGCTCACCGGGAACACCTGCTGCACGCGCTCCAACTGACGAATCGTTTCCGCGTGCAGATCCTCGCCGGGGCCACGCCGCGACACCCGCGCCCCCGCACCGGCCGCCCGCGCGCCCACCGCGCACAGCCCCAGCGCCCGTACCTTCCCCGCGCCCACCAGCTCGGCCATCGCCCCCCAGGTCTCCTCGACGGGTATCTCCGGATCGGCGCGGTGGAGCTGGTAGAGATCGATCACATCGGTCCGGAGCCGCCGCAGCGAGGCGTCACAGGCCCGCCGCACATACTTCGGATGACCGTTGGCCACGATGTGCTGATCGCCCACGAGCAGCCCGCACTTGGTGGAGACGAACGCGTCCGAACGCCGCTGCCCGAGCACCCGGCCCAGCAGCAGCTCATTGGTGAACGGGCCGTACATGTCGGCGGTGTCGAGCAGACTCGTCCCGGCGTCCAGCGCCGCGTGCACCGTGCGCACCGAACGCTCGCCGTGCTGCTGGGAGGTGGTGTAGGCCCAGTGCATCGGCATGCAGCCGAGCCCGACCGCACCCACTTCGAGCGCCGCCGCACCGATTGTCCTGCGCTCCAACGCCGTACCCCTCCTCGTGCCACCTTCCAGCTAACCCCATCCACCTGCCCGGGTCCGGCCTCCAGGACCCGTCCGAAGATCTTCTCCGCCCCGTACGCCGGTCCCGGCCCGGGGGCGTCGCATAGCCTCCTGACCATGACTCCTGACGTGTGGCTCCCGATTCCGGCCGACGAGATCGAAGGACTCCCCGAGGGGCTCCGGTACCTCCGGTGGGACGGCGAGGACGCGTTCCCCGCCGACCCCGCCGACTGCGCCTTCTACGTCGTGCCGTACATGCGGCCCCCGGAGGTCTCGATACGGCCGCTCGCCGCGATGACCTCCGTACGCGTCGTCCAGACGCTCTCCGCCGGCATCGACCACGTGGCGCCCGGCCTCGGCGCGCTGCCCGCCGGGGTACGGCTGTGCAACGCCAAGGGCGTCCACGAGGCCAGCACGGCCGAACTCGCCCTCACCCTCACCCTCGCCTCCCTGCGCGGCGTTCCCGGCTACGTACGGGGCCAGGACCGCGAGGAGTGGCGCTCCGGTTTCCGCCCGGCGCTCGCCGACCGGTCCGTGCTGATCGTCGGCTACGGCTCGATCGGCGCAGCCATCGAGGACCGGCTCACTCCGTTCGAGTGCGCGCGGGTGGTACGCGTCGCGCGCTCCGCACGCACCACCGAGCGCGGGGCGGTGCACGCCTTCACCGAACTGCCCGCGCTGCTTCCCGACGCCGATGTCGTGATTCTCTCCACGCCGCTCACCGAAGGGACGAAAGGCCTGGTGGGAGCCGAGTTTCTGGCCCGGATGAAGGACGGCGCCCTGCTGGTGAACGTCGCGCGCGGCGCCGTCGTCGACACCAAGGCGCTCCTCGCGGAGCTGGAGAGTGGCCGGATCGAAGCCGCCCTCGACGTGACCGACCCGGAACCGCTGCCCGCGGGGCATCCCCTCTGGCATGCTCCGGGTGTCCTCATCAGCCCCCACGTCGGCGGACCCACCTCGGCCTTCCTGCCGCGCGCCAAGCGCCTGCTGGCCGGCCAGCTCACCCGGTTCGCCGCCGGGGAGGAGTTGCGGAACGTCGTCCTCACGACGGAAGGACCGACCGGATCACCCGCCGCCTGACCCGCCCCTCGGCCCGCCGCCAGGGCCACCGCCCGCGCTCGCGTCCGCGCTCGTGTCCGCGCCGCCGCCCCCGGCGCCGTCCCGACCTGTCCACGGAGCCCGCCGGCGGCACCGTACGCGCCGCCGCGCGAGCCCCCCGAAACCACGCTCCGCACCTGTCCGGACACCCTCGATACCGAACAACTCCGCTGGTCGTCACGGAGAGTAGAAGAACTATGGCCCTGAGTGACGAGTCTGGTGTATCGTCCCGATCTGGGGGCTGTGCCGCGTGTGGGGCGGCGCAGCGGAGTGACAGGAATCCGAGGGGGGCGACGGGCTATGTACGGCCAATGGACGAACGATCCGACGCGGCAAGGGTGTCGGCGACGGCGACCTCCGGACACTCCGGCGCGCGACCCGCGCCCGCCGGCGGTGACGGTGACGTCTGCCGGGGCCGTCCGGTGAGCGCCGAGGGCGTGTTCGTGAGCGCGCGCCAGGTCTCCGGCGGAAGCAAGGGGCTGGTAGCCCAGCTCCTCCTCGCCCTGATCTGCGCCGGTTACGCCGCCGGCGCGGCGCTGGGCTGGGGATCGGAGAAGCTCGCCCTGATCATGGGCGACTTCGGACTGAGTCTCGCCGCGCTGATCGCCGCGGTCTCCTGCTTCTTCTACGCACGCGGCCACACCAGCCGCTTCCGGCCCGCGTGGCTGCTCTTCTCCTTCTCCTCCGCGATGGCCTCCGCCGGCAACGCGGTCTGGGGGTGGTACGAGGTCGTCCTCGAAGAGCCCGTGCCCAGCCCCTGCCTCGCGGATCTCTTCTTCCTCTGCTTCGCGCCACCCGCCATCGTGGGCCTGCTCGTTCTCGCCAAGCGGCCGGTCAGCAGGGCCGGCTGGGTCTGTCTCGCGCTGGACTCCTGGCTGATCGGCGGCTCGCTGCTCACGCTCTCCTGGAGCCTCGCCCTCGCCCGCACCGCGCAGTTCCAGGGCGAGAGCGTCACCCAGGCCGCGCTCTCGCTCGCCTATCCGCTGCTGGACATCGTCCTCGTCAGCATGGTGCTCGCCCTGCACTTCCGTAAGGCCGCGGGCAGCCGCTCCGCGGTCAACACCGCGATCGCCGCGCTCGCCCTGACGGTGCTGTGCGACGCCCTGTTCACCTCGCCGCTGCTGCGCGAGACCTACCGCTCGGGACAGCTCCTGGACGCGGGCTGGTTCGCCGGGTCGCTGCTCCTCGCGTACGCGCCCTGGGGCGTCCGGCGCGTCCCCGAGCCCAGCGCCCCCGCCCCGTCCCGCGAGGACCGCCACACCCGGCACTCCACGCCGATCGCGGGCTCCCTGGCCGCGCTCACGCCGTATCTCGCCGCGGCCGTGTGCACGCTGGGGATCCTGTACAACGTCACCGAGGACCGCAAGGTCGACCGGGTGGTCGTCCTCACCGGCTGCACGGTCGTGCTCGCCCTGGTGGTACGGCAGGGCATCATGCTCGTCGACAACATCGCCCTCACCCATGAACTGGCCCACAAGGAGAGCCACTTCCGCTCCCTGGTCCAGGGATCCAGCGACGTCATCATGATCGCCGCGCCCTCCGGGATACTCCGCTACGTCAGCCCCGCCGCCACCGGCGTCTACGGACGCGAGGCCGAGGATCTCGTCGGCGCCGAACTCGCCTCGATCATCCACCCCGACGACCTCGGCCGGGTCGTCCACGAAGTGCGCCGCTTCCTGGCCACCCCTCCCACCGAGGAGCCCACGACCCGCATCGAGTGCCGCTTCCGCTCAGGGACCGGCGACTGGCTCAACGTGGAGTCCACCGTCAACCGCCACCAGGGCGGACTGATCTTCAACAGCCGGGACGTCACCGAACGGGTCCGCCTCCAGGCGCAGCTCCAGCACAACGCCGAGCACGACCCGCTCACCGACCTGCCCAACCGGGCGCTGTTCACCCAGCGGGTCAGGCAGGCCCTCTCCGGCCGCCGTACGACCGATCCCGGCACAGCGGTGCTCTTCATCGACCTCGACGGCTTCAAGGGCGTCAACGACCGCCTGGGGCATCAGGTGGGGGACGAACTCCTGATCCTCGCCGCCCACCGGCTCCAGGACTCCGTCAGGGCGGGCGACACCGCGGCCAGGCTCGGCGGCGACGAGTTCGCCGCCATCGTCCTCGGCGACGGCTCCGGTGACCAGGCCGCCCGCGAGTACCAGGTCCACGAGATCGCCGACCGGCTGCGCCTCAAGCTCTCCCAGCCCTACAAGATCGACGGCAACGACGTCCGGGTCGCCGCCTCCATCGGCGTCGCCTTCGCCGAGCCCGGCATAACCCCCACCGACCTCATGCGCAACGCGGACCTCGCCATGTACCGCGCCAAGGCGGGCGGCAAGAACCGCGTCGAGATGTACGCGCCCCAGATGCAGGCCGACGTGGTCCGCAGGACCGAGCTGGCGGCCAGACTGCGCACCGCGCTGCACGACGGCGAGTTCACCCTGCTCCACCAGCCCGTGGTCCACCTCACCTCGGGCCGGGTCTCCGCCGTCGCCGCCCAGGCCCGCTGGCGCTCCGCCCAGGGCATCCTCTTCACCCCGGCCGAGTTCCTGCGCGGCTCCGACGACGGGGACCGCACCTCGGAGCTGGGCCGCTGGCTCCTCGAAGAGGCCGTCAAACAGGCCGCCGACCGCGCCGGGATGGGCTACTCCGCGCCCGTCTCCGTACGGATCCCGGCCCGCAGGCTGCTCGACAAGTCCCTGCCGCTCAGCTCCGTCGAAGCCCTGCTGATCCGCCATGGGCTGCCCTCAGGCGCCCTCATGATCGAGCTGTCCGACAACGACCCGCGCGCCTCCCTGGACGAACTGGAACACCGGCTCGTCGCGCTGCGCCGGCTCGGCGTACGGATCGCGCTCGACGGCTTCGGCAGCGGATACGCGGCGATGAACGCCCTGCGCCGCCTCCCCGTCGACGTGCTGAAACTGGACCGCGGTCTGGTCGAGGGCGTCGTGGAGTCCGGCCGGCTGCACAAGATCACCGCAGGACTGCTGCGGATCGCCTGCGACCTGGGCCTGCAGTCCGTCGCCGAGGGGGTGGACCTCCCCGAGCAGGTGACCGCGCTGCGCGCCATGGGGTGCACCCACGGCCAGGGCATGGCCTTCTCCGGGCCGCTCGACGAGTACCGGCTGCGCCGCGCACTGGTGGCCGGTTCGTACCCCATGCCGGGCACCAACGCCCTGCCCGTCCTCGCGGGCACCGGCGGCGCGCTGCCCGTACGGCGTCCACGGCAGCCCGTCTCCGACCGGATCCCCCGGCCGTCGGTCCGCTCAAATAATGAGACTCCCGTCCCACCCACTTGACAGCCGGGGCGCGCCGGAGGGAGGGTCGGTTCCATGCGCACCCGAATTCTCGTACTTGGACAGCGCGTCGGCTGACGCAGAGCTTCCTTCCCGCTCTGCAGACCGCAACCGACGCGCTCCCCTCGCCTGCCTCACGGCACGAGGGGTTTTTTGTTGCACCGGCACACCACAAAACTCGCAAAAACCCTCAGCTTCGAGAAGAGAATGCCGATGACCGAGCAGGCCACCGGGGCCCACCATCCGCAGCCGCGGGCCCGTAACGGCGGACCGTCCTCCGCCTCAGTCGAGCACGTCACGGGCGCGCAGTCGCTCATCCGGTCTCTTGAAGAGGTGGGCGCCGAGATCGTATTCGGCATCCCCGGCGGCGCCATCCTTCCCGCGTACGACCCGATGATGGACTCCACCCGCGTCCGGCACGTCCTCGTCCGCCACGAGCAGGGCGCGGGCCACGCCGCGACCGGCTACGCCCAGGCCACCGGCAAGGTCGGCGTGTGCATGGCCACCTCGGGGCCCGGCGCCACCAACCTGGTCACCCCGATCGCCGACGCGCACATGGACTCCGTGCCGCTCGTCGCGATCACCGGCCAGGTGGCGAGCAAGGCCATCGGAACGGACGCCTTCCAGGAGGCGGACATCTGCGGCATCACGATGCCGATCACCAAGCACAACTTCCTGGTCACGAAGGCCGAGGACATCCCGCGGACCATCGCCGAGGCGTTCCACATCGCCTCCACGGGCCGGCCGGGCCCCGTCCTGGTCGACATCGCCAAGGACGCCCTCCAGGCCCGTACGTCCTTCTCCTGGCCGCCTACCCAGGACCTGCCCGGCTACCGCCCGGTGACCAAGCCGCACGCCAAGCAGATCCGCGAGGCCGCCCGGCTGATCACCCACGCCGAGCGCCCCGTCCTGTACGTCGGCGGCGGCGTCATCAAGGCCGGCGCCACCGCCGAGCTGAAGGTCCTCGCCGAGCTGACCGGCGCCCCCGTCACCACCACCCTGATGGCGCTGGGCGCCTTCCCCGACAGCCACCCGCTGCACGTGGGGATGCCGGGCATGCACGGTGCGGTCACCGCCGTCACCGCGCTCCAGAAGGCCGACCTGATCGTCGCCCTCGGCGCCCGCTTCGACGACCGCGTCACCGGCAAGCTGGACAGCTTCGCCCCGTACGCCAAGATCGTCCACGCGGACATCGACCCCGCCGAGATCGGCAAGAACCGTATCGCGGACGTGCCGATCGTCGGGGACGCCCGCGAGGTCCTCGCCGACCTCGTCCAGGCCGTCCAGGCGGAGCACACCGAGGGCCATGTCGGCGCGGCCGCCCAGGCCGGGTACGCGGCGTGGTGGCGCGACCTCAACCGCTGGCGCGAGACCTACCCCCTCGGCTACGAGCAGCCCGGTGACGGCTCGCTCTCGCCGCAGCAGGTCATCCAGCGCGTCGGCCAGCTGGCGCCCGAGGACACGATCTTCGCCGCGGGCGTCGGCCAGCACCAGATGTGGGCCGCGCACTTCATCGAGTACGAGAAGCCCGCCACCTGGCTGAACTCCGGCGGCGCCGGGACCATGGGGTACGCCGTCCCGGCAGCCATGGGCGCCAAGGCGGGGCAGCCGGACCGTACCGTCTGGGCGATCGACGGCGACGGCTGCTTCCAGATGACCAACCAGGAACTCACCACCTGCGCGCTCAACAACATCCCGATCAAGGTCGCGATCATCAACAACGGGGCGCTCGGGATGGTCCGCCAGTGGCAGACCCTCTTCTACAACCAGCGCTACTCCAACACCGTCCTGCACGCGGGACAGGACAACGGGGGCGGCCCCAGCGGCGGCACCCGCGTCCCGGACTTCGTCAAGCTGTCCGAGGCCATGGGCTGTGTCGCCCTGCGCTGCGAGTCCCCGGACGATCTCGACGCGGTCATCGCGAAGGCGAACGCGATCAACGACCGCCCCGTCGTGGTCGACTTCATCGTCCACGAGGACGCCCAGGTGTGGCCGATGGTCGCCGCAGGCACCTCCAACGACGAGGTCATGGCCGCCCGGGGCATCCGCCCCGACTTCGGCGACAGCGCCGACGACTGAGCCGCGAGAACGAGAGAAGAGACCGACACATGACCAGGCACACGCTCTCCGTTCTGGTGGAGAACACCCCCGGCATCCTCGCCAGGATCGCCGCACTGTTCTCCCGCCGCGGTTTCAACATCGACTCGCTCGCCGTCGGTGTCACCGAACACCCCGACATCTCCCGCATCACCATTGTGGTCAATGTCGAGGAACTGCCCCTGGAGCAGGTGACGAAGCAGCTCAACAAGCTGGTGAACGTCCTGAAGATCGTCGAACTCGAGCCCGGCGCTGCGATCCAGCGCGAGCTCGTCCTGGTGAAGGTCCGCGCCGACAACGAGACCCGCTCCCAGATCGTCGAGATCGTCCAGCTGTTCCGCGCCAAGACCGTCGACGTGTCACCCGACGCCGTCACGATCGAGGCCACCGGATCGAGTGACAAGCTCGACGCCATGCTCAAGATGCTGGAGCAGTTCGGTGTCAAGGAGCTGGTGCAGTCAGGGACGATCGCCATAGGGCGTGGCGCGCGGTCCATCACGGACCGCAGCCTGCGGGCCCTGGACCGCAGCGCCTGACGTCTCTCGTCACGAGAGGCGGACAGGACCCCGCCCGGTCCGGTTCGAATGCCGAGACCGGGAGACCGGCTTCGCGCCCACCGCCGTACGGTGGGACGCAAGCTGCGACATTTCACAGAAGTGCACACCAAGGAGAAGACCCAGTGGCCGAGCTGTTCTACGACGACGATGCCGACCTGTCCATCATCCAGAACCGCAAGGTCGCGGTCATCGGTTACGGCAGCCAGGGCCACGCCCACGCGCTGTCGCTCCGTGACTCGGGTGTCGATGTCCGGGTCGGCCTGCACGAGGGCTCCAAGTCCAAGGCCAAGGCCGAGGAGCAGGGTCTGCGCGTCGTGACGCCCTCCGAGGCCGCCGCCGAGGCCGACGTCATCATGATCCTGGTGCCGGACCCGATCCAGGGCCAGGTCTACGAGGAGTCCATCAAGGACAACCTGAAGGACGGCGACGCGCTGTTCTTCGGCCACGGCCTCAACATCCGCTACGGCTTCATCAAGCCGCCGGCCAACGTCGACGTCGCGATGGTCGCCCCCAAGGGCCCGGGCCACCTGGTGCGCCGCCAGTACGAGGAGGGCCGCGGCGTTCCGTGTATCGCCGCCGTCGAGCAGGACTTCTCGGGCGCGGCGTTCGCGCTGGCCCTCTCGTACGCGAAGGGCATCGGCGGCACCCGCGCCGGCGTCATCAAGACGACCTTCACCGAGGAGACCGAGACCGACCTGTTCGGTGAGCAGGCCGTGCTCTGCGGCGGTACCGCCGCGCTGGTCAAGGCGGGCTTCGAGACGCTGACCGAGGCCGGCTACCAGCCGGAGATCGCGTACTTCGAGTGCCTCCACGAGCTGAAGCTGATCGTGGACCTCATGTACGAGGGCGGCCTGGAGAAGATGCGCTGGTCGGTCTCCGAGACCGCCGAGTGGGGCGACTACGTCAGCGGCCCGCGCGTCATCACCGACCAGACCAAGGTCGAGATGAAGAAGATCCTGGCCGAGATCCAGGACGGTACGTTCGCCAAGAACTGGATGGACGAGTACCACGGCGGTCTGAAGAAGTACAACGAGTACAAGAAGGCCGACAGCGACAGCCTGCTGGCGACGACCGGCGCCGAGCTGCGCAAGCTCATGAGCTGGGTCGACGACGAGGACGCGTAACACCGTGGGCGGGCGGCCCCGGCACGGCTCCTGACCCCCGGGCGAACCGGGGGAGAGGGCCGGGCCGGGGCCGCCCGCCCATCGGCGACGCACGGCGCCCTGTCGCCTGTACGCACATACGAGTGATCCTGCCGCACGGGCGGAAACGCCGCCCGGCGGCAGCATTACACTGCTCAACACATACGCGTCAGGCCCACAGCGTCGTGCGTCTTTCACGCGGTTAGGGCGCGCTCCGCCCTAGGACCCCTCCACCGCATGCGGCCGTCGGGACGGCCGTCCGCAATGGGACTTGTGAGGACTCACGTGAGCTCGAAACCTGTCGTACTCATCGCTGAAGAGCTGTCGCCCGCCACCGTCGACGCGCTCGGTCCGGATTTCGAGATCCGGCACTGCAACGGCGCCGACCGCGCGGAGCTGCTTCCGGCCATCGCCGACGTGGACGCGATTCTCGTCCGCTCGGCGACCAAGGTCGACGCCGAGGCCGTGGCCGCGGCCAGGAAGCTGAGGGTCGTCGCCCGCGCCGGGGTCGGCCTCGACAACGTCGACGTCTCCGCCGCCACCAAGGCCGGCGTGATGGTCGTCAACGCGCCGACGTCGAACATCGTCACCGCCGCCGAGCTGGCCTGCGGTCTGCTCGTGGCCACCGCGCGCTACATCCCGCAGGCCAACACCGCGCTCAAGAACGGCGAGTGGAAGCGGTCCAAGTACACGGGCGTCGAGCTGAGCGAGAAGACCCTCGGCGTCGTCGGCCTCGGCCGGATCGGCGTGCTCGTCGCGCAGCGCATGTCCGCCTTCGGTATGAAGATCGTCGCGTACGACCCCTATGTGCAGCCGGCCCGCGCCGCGCAGATGGGCGTCAAGCTGCTGACGCTGGACGAGCTGCTGGAGGTGTCGGACTTCATCACCGTGCACCTGCCCAAGACGCCCGAGACGATCGGTCTCATCGGCGACGAGGCGCTGCACAAGGTCAAGCCGTCGGTCCGGATCGTCAACGCCGCGCGCGGCGGGATCGTCGACGAGGCGGCGCTCGCCTCCGCCCTCAAGGAGGGCCGGGTCGCCGGCGCCGGTCTGGACGTGTACGCGAAGGAGCCCTGCACGGACTCCCCGCTCTTCGAGTTCGACCAGGTCGTCTGCACGCCGCACCTCGGCGCCTCCACCGACGAGGCGCAGGAGAAGGCGGGCGTCGCGGTCGCGCGTTCCGTACGGCTCGCGCTCGCCGGTGAGCTGGTCCCCGACGCGGTCAACGTCCAGGGCGGGGTCATCGCCGAGGACGTGCGCCCGGGCCTGCCGCTCGCCGAGAAGCTCGGCCGGATCTTCACCGCCCTCGCGGGCGAGGTCGCGGCCAGGCTCGACGTCGAGGTGTACGGCGAGATCACTCAGCACGATGTGAAGGTGCTCGAACTCTCCGCGCTCAAGGGCGTGTTCGAGGATGTCGTCGCGGAGACCGTGTCGTACGTGAACGCTCCGCTCTTCGCGCAGGAGCGTGGTGTCGAGGTCCGCCTCACCACCTCCAGCGAGTCCCCGAACCACCGCAACGTGGTGACGGTGCGCGGCACGCTCGCGGGCGGAGAGGAGGTCTCGGTCTCCGGGACGCTGGCCGGGCCGAAGCACCTGCTGAAGATCGTCGCGATCGGCGAGTACGACGTGGATCTGGCACTGGCCGAGCACATGGTCGTCCTGCGGTACGAGGACCGCCCCGGCGTCGTCGGCACGGTCGGCCGGATCCTCGGCGAGGCCGGGCTGAACATCGCGGGCATGCAGGTCTCCCGCGCGGAGGAGGGCGGCGAGGCGCTGGTCGTCCTCACCGTCGACGACACGGTCCCGCCGGCCGTGCTCACGGAGATCGCCTCGGAGATCGGCGCGGTCTCGGCCCGCTCGGTGAACCTCACGGACTGACGCGGAGCGTTCCTGACCGAAGGACCCGGTGGCATCCCACCGGGTCCTTCGGACGTTCCCCGGGGCAGCCCGCCCCGCCCGGCGCCTCCCGGGCCGGTTCCGGCAGCGGCGCGTACGCGCGTGCGGTCCGTACGGTCCGGTCCCCGCCGCGCAGCAGCACGGTGGCGAGGACGGCCGCCGCGACCGTCGGAGCCGCCCCTGGCCCGTCTCCAGCACGGAGGGGGCGGAACCGCACTTCTGGACGGGGCGGCGGTCAGGTCCTGGCCCGGGACGAGCGCACGGTCACAGGCGCGCCGCCTTCAGCGCCATGTGCAGCAGCAGCCGGTCCTCGCCCTCGTCGAGGTCCAGACCCGTGAGCTGTTCGATCCGGGAGAGCCGGTAGTAGAGCGTCTGCCGGTGGATGCCGAGCGCCGAGGCCGTACGGCCCGCCTGGCCCGCGTGGTCGAGGAACACCTCGGCGGTGTGGGCCAGTTCGGCGTGGGCGGGGGAGAGCAGGGCCAGGACCGCCGGGTCGGGCGCCGTGGGCAGCGCCGTCAGGAGCCGGTACGCGCCCATCGACGCCCACCGCGCCACCGGGCCGAGCCGGGGCTGGGCCACCGAGGCGCGGGCCGCCGCGACCGCCTCGCGCCAGGCCTCCGGCAGCTCCGTCAGCCCCCGGCGCGGGGCGCAGACCCCGGCCCCGCCGGCCGCTCCCGCCGCCTCGCGCAGCCGCGCGGCCGCCGCCAGGACGGGCGCCTCCGCGTCCGCCGAGCGCAGCCGTACGAGCAGGGCCAGCGCCCCCTCGCCGTCCGCGCCACGGCGGGCCGCGTCCGCCCCGTACGGCGCGGGGGGCGGCAGGACGCAGAGCGCCGCCGTTCCCGGCACGGCCCGGACCGGCGGCTCCGCGGCGCCCCACGGTGCCACGCAGAGCAGGAGGTGCGGCCCGTCCGCGCTCGGGCCCAGCGCCGCACGCAGCGCCGCCGACGCCATCTCCCGCTGCCAGCCGGGGCCCGCGGCGAGGACGGCCCGCAACTCCCTGGCCAGGTCGGTGCCCGCCTTGGCCTCGTCGGCGAGGAGTTCGCCGATCCGCTCCGTCACCTCCATGGCCGCGGCGAGCGCGGCGGCGCCCGGCCCCGGGTCGGAGTCGTCGAGCAGCCAGACGTAGCCGAGGACCCGCCCCCGGTGGCGTACGGGCAGACAGATCCGGCCACGGAAGACCCCGGCGTCCGGCGCCGCCGGGATGCGGACGGGGCCGGACGCGTGGGTGATGCCGAAGTCCTCGAACCAGGCGCGGACGGCGGGCGTCGAACGGCGGGTCAGGATGGAACGCGTCCTGACCGGGTCCATCGCCGCGTCGTCGTCGCTGTCGTGCACCCCGAAGGCGATCAGCCCGAAATCCCGGTTCTCCAGGGTCGCCGGAACGCCGAGCAGCGTCGAGATCTCGTCGACCAGTTCCTGGTAATCGTCCTTCACCCGGACATTATCCCCCGGCCTTCAGACATCTGTCTGAGATCCGGGCCACGGATGCGTGACAGGTGTCGATGGCAGAGGATCGGAGCGATCCTTAGGTTTCACAGTGGTTCTCCTGCCGTTCCCCTGCCGCACCGTTCGATCCACCGTGGAGGTCCCTGTGCTGGGTCCTGTGATCCTTGCCGCGTCACGCAGCGACGCCCTGCGCCGCACACTTTCGGCCGCCCCGGTCACCAAGCCCGTGGTGAACCGTTTCATCGCCGGCGAATCCGTCGAGGAGACCACCCCGGTCGTCCGCTCCCTCGCCGACCAAGGCCTGGAGATCACGCTCGACGTCCTCGGCGAGGACATCACGGACCCGTCCGCGGCGCTCGCCGCCCGCGACGCCTACCTGCGGCTCATCGACGCCCTGGCACCGCTGGAGCTGGGCCCCCGCGCCGAGATGTCGGTGAAGCTCTCCTCCTTCGGCCAGGCGCTGCCCGGCGGGCACGACCTCGCCCTGAAGAACGTCACCGCCGTCGTCGAGGCGGCGGACGCCGCCGGTACCACCGTCACCCTCGACGCCGAGGACCACACGACCCTCGACTCGACACTCGCCGTCCACGCCGAACTGCGCGAGCGTTTCCCGTCGACCGGCGCCGTCGTCCAGTCGTACCTCTTCCGCACCGAGGAGGACTGCCGCGTCCTGGCCGCGGCCGGCTCGCGCGTACGCCTCGTCAAGGGCGCCTACAAGGAGCCCGCGTCCGTCGCGTACCAGGACAAGGCCGAGGTCGACCGGGCGTACATCCGCTGTCTGCGGATTCTGATGGACGGCTCCGGGTACCCGATGGTCGGCACCCACGACCCGCGCATCGTCGCCATCGCCCAGGACCTCGCCCGGCGTGCCGGGCGCAAGCTCGACGAGTACGAGTTCCAGATGCTGTACGGCATCCGGGAGGCCGAGCAGTTCCGGCTCGCCGCCGAGGGGCACCGGATGCGCGTCTACATCGCGTACGGCACCGACTGGTACGGATATTTCATGCGCCGCCTCGCCGAGCGCCCCGCCAACCTCACGTTCTTCCTGCGTTCGCTGGTCAGCCGCGGCTGACCCCACGCGCCCCACCGACCGCCGAAGAAGAGCAGACTTGCAGACAGAAGGAGATGCGGCCCCCATGGACGCTGTGACCCAGGTTCCCGCGCCGGTCAACGAGCCGGTGCACGGCTACGCCCCCGGCTCGCCCGAGCTGGCCCGGCTGGAGGTCCGGCTCAAGGAGCTGGCCGAGAACCCCGTCGACCTGCCGATGACCATCGGCGGCGAGAAGCGGATGGGCGGCGGCGAGCGCGTCGACGTCGTCCAGCCGCACAACCACGGAGCCGTTCTCGGCACGTTCGCCGGCGCGACCCGCCAGGACGCCCAGGACGCGGTCGACGCCGCCCTGGCCGCCGCCCCGGCCTGGCGCGCGATGGCGTTCGACGACCGCGCCGCGATCATCCTGCGCGCCGCCGAACTGCTCGCAGGACCGTGGCGCGAGAAGCTCGCCGCCGCCACGATGCTCGGCCAGTCCAAGACGGCCCAGCAGGCCGAGATCGACTGTCCCTGCGAGCTGGTCGACTTCTGGCGCTTCAACGTCAAGTACGCCCGTGACCTGCTCGCCGAGCAGCCGCCCGCCAACTCCCCGGGCGTCTGGAACCGGCTCGACCACCGGCCCCTCGAAGGCTTCGTCTACGCGATCACGCCCTTCAACTTCTCGGCGATCGCCGGCAACCTGCCCACCGCGCCCGCCCTCATGGGCAACGTGGTCGTCTGGAAGCCTTCCCCGACGCAGACCCTCGCCGCGGTGCTGCTCATGGAGCTGCTGGAGGAGGCGGGCCTGCCCAAGGGCGTCATCAACCTCGTGACGGGCGACGGCATCGCCGTCTCCGACGTGGCCCTGACCCACCCCGAGCTGGCCGGCATCCACTTCACCGGCTCGACCAGGACCTTCCAGCACCTGTGGAAGACGGTCGGCGCCAACATCGAGACGTACCGCTCCTACCCGCGCATCGTCGGCGAGACCGGCGGCAAGGACTTCGTCGTCGCCCACCCGAGCGCCGACCGCGCCGTTCTCAAGACGGCGCTGACCCGGGGCTCCTTCGAGTACCAGGGCCAGAAGTGCTCCGCGTCGTCGCGCGCCTACGTCCCCGCCTCGATCTGGAACGACGGCTTCCAGGAGGAGTTCGCGGCCGAGGTCGACGGGATCGCCATGGGCGACGTCACCGACCTGACGAACTTCATCGGTGCCGTCATCGACGAGCGCTCCTTCGCCAAGAACAAGGCCGCCATCGACCGCGCCGCCGCCGACCCGAGCTGCACGATCGTCGCGGGCGGCACGTACGACGACTCCGTCGGCTACTTCGTCCGGCCCACCGTCATCGTCTGCACCGACCCCGAGAACGAGGTCTTCACGACCGAGTACTTCGGCCCGATCCTCGCGGTGCACGTCTACGACGACGCCGACTACGACACCGTGCTCGACCAGATGGAGTCCGTCTCGGCGTACGCCCTGACCGGCGCGGTCATCGCGGGTGACCGCGCCGCCGCCGCTCACGCGATGGAGAAGCTGCGCTACGCCGCCGGTAACTTCTACATCAACGACAAGTCGACCGGCGCGGTCGTCGGCCAGCAGCCCTTCGGCGGCGGCCGGGCCTCCGGCACCAACGACAAGGCGGGCGCCCCGCAGAACCTGATGCGCTGGACGCTGACCCGCGCCATCAAGGAGACGCTGGTCCCGCCGACGGACTACCGCTACCCGCACATGGGCTGACGCCCCCGGGGCCACCGCGCCCGTCGGCCCCTCCAGGATCCCGCCCCCGTACCGGTCACCACACACCCCTCCGGTACGGGGGCGGCTCCACGCCGTGCCGTACGTCAGACCGTGCGCCAGCGGGCCATCGCCCAGGAGAAGAGCCCGAACAGCATCAGCCCCACCGCGACCAGCGCCAGCAGCCAGGGCCCCGCCGGGGTCTCGGTGAACGAGCGCAGCGTGTCGTCGAACCCCTTCGCCCGGTCCGGCTCGTACGCGACCGCCGCCAGCACCACGAAGACCCCCGCCGCCGTGAAGAGGACCCCGCGCGCCGAGCCGCCGCCGACGCCCGTCACATCGACGAGCCGCCTGGCCGGCCGCGACATCTCGGCGAGCTTCAGATGCTTGTGGTACTTACGGAGGACCGCGCGGACGCCGATCCACAGCCCCGCCGCCGCGATACCCGCCCCGGCGATCCCCACGATCCACCGGCCGCCCGGCAGCTCCAGCGCCCTGGCCGTGACGTCCCGGGACTCCTGGTCGCTCGAACCGCTTCCGCTGCCCTGGTCACCGACGGCGAACGCCAGCACGGAGTAGGCGGTGAACCCGTAGAAGACCGCGCGTCCCGCCGACAGCAGCCGCTTGCCCGCCTTGTGCCCGTCGGGGCCCGCCGCGCCGAACAGCGCCTCGGAGAGCCGCCACAGCGCCATGCCCGCCAGCCCGGCCCCGAGGGCCCAGAGCAGGACGGCGCCCATCGGCCTCGCCGCGATCTCCGCGAGCGCGCCGCCCCGGTCGGCCTGCTGACCGCCGTCGCCGCCGCTGCCTCCGCCGCTGTCGCCGAACGCGACGCGCAGCGCGAGCACCCCGATGAGCAGGTAGATCGCCCCACGCGCGGCGAACCCCCACCGGGCCGCCACATCCATGGCCTTGCTGTTCGCGGCCTGCTCCGCGGTACCGCGTCCCTTGTCCGTCCACGCCTGTGCGTTCATGAGTCGCCTCCGCCGCATCGGGTTCCCCCGCCGGGAACACGGAAACGACGGCGATGCTGGAGGACCACCGTCTCAGATAGTAGGAAGTCCGAGTAATCATGAGGACAGACCGGCCGCCCTCGCTTAGCTTGGAATGAGCCGAACGTCTCGCTCCATCCAGCGAATGGCGGCCGTTGGCACGCGCCCCCACGCAGGCAACCCCTGCCGCGTATGCCCCCCGCCCCTTCCGGCGCCTCGCAGATGCCTCACGCGGCCCTGCCGCGTGGCTCAGCTATCTCAAGGAGTCGATCACCATGGCCGAGACCACTGTCCGCAGCCGCGTCCGCCGCACCCCCCGCACCAGCGAGTCCGAGCGCAAGAACGCCGCCGCCGCCCTCCAGCGCGCACTCGACCGGAGGGACAACGGCGGCGCGACCGGCCACTGACCACCGGAAACGCGGTCGGCCACCGGCCCGGTCGGCCACTGACCACCGGCCGGTGCCGCGTCAGCGCGTGATCGTGAAGTGGTCCACCCGGTGGCCCGTCTCCGCGAGCGCCGAGACCTTCAGCGCCGGCCGGGCCCCGGGCACCACCTCGACGGCCAGGAACGAGAACCCGGTGTAGCGCACGCGCGACCACTCCACCGTCTCGGTGGCCTTCGCGCCGCCCTTCGCCCAGTGGTACGTGGGAACGGATTCCACATCGGCCACATGGCCCTCGTAACTGTCCGGTACGGGGAAGTCGTACAGCGCCTTGCCCGCGCCGCCCGCGGTCACGTACACGATGCCGTCCCGTACGGAGCTGACGGACTCACCGACCGGGACCGTGCGCCGTACCGCGCCGCCGCGCAGCGCGTCCGTCCGCTCGTACACGTGGTTGTGGCCGTTGATCACCAGGTCCACCCGGTGCTTGTCGAAGAGCGGCACCCACGCGTCGCGCACCCCGCCGTCCGAGGCGTGCGCGTTCGTCGTGGAGAAGGCGCAGTGGTGGAAGAAGACCACGACGAAGTCGATGTCCTTGTCCTTGCGCAGCTCGCCCAGACGCCTGTCCAGCCAGCGCGTCTGGGCGCCGTCCGTGTACCCGGAGTTGGCGCGGATCTCGTTCGACACGTCGTTGGCGTCCAGCGCCACCACCCCCACGTTGCCGTACGTGAACGAGTAGACGCCCGGCGACTTCTCCGCGTCCGGGCCGCTGCCCGGCAGGGTCCAGCGCGCGTTCTGCCCGCCGTAGCCGTGCGGCGAGTACCAGGCCTCCATGTCGTGGTTGCCGGTGGTCACCATCCACGGCACCCGCGAGGCCACCGACTCCGTCTGCGCGAGGAACTGGTCCCACACCCGCGCGTCGTAGGTGTCCGCCGCCTGCCCCTGGCCGCTGCTGTCCGCGTAGCAGATGTCTCCCGCGTGCAGGTGGAAGACCGGGTTCTGGCCCAGGATCACCTGGTCGTTGGCGAGCGCGTCGTACGAGACGCCCTGGTCACCGAAGGCCGTGAAGACGAAGGACCCGGCGCGGGACGGGGCCGTACGGAAGGTCCCGACCGTCCCGAGGTTGCGCCCGTCCGCCGGGTCGAAACCGCTGTGGCCCACGCCGTAGTAGTACGTCGTGCCGGGGCGCAGCCGCTCCAGCGAGGCATGCAGGTAGTACTGGTCCACGGCGGGCAGCTTCGCCGAGAGCGACGGCGTATGCAGCGGCCGTACCTCGGCCCTGATCCGCTGGCTCAGGTCCCAGGGCTTCAGCCCCACCCGCAGATACGGGTCCTTCACCGGCAGCGGCACCTGCCAGGACACCGACATCATGGTCTTCGGGTCCGCGCCGAAGGCCAGATGGCGGCCGAAGGGCGCCACCAGCGCCCCGTCCACCCGGGTGGACGCCGACGACGGCAGGAAGCCGGCGGCGGACGTCGCGGGCTCGGCGGTGGCCGCACTGGCGCCCAGCAGCCCGGCGCCCGCCACCGTGGACGCGGCCACGGTCCCGGCGCGCAGCAGGCCGCGCCGGCCGATGCGGGCCCGCAGGTACTCGTGCTGCTCCGGCATCGTCATACGGGAGGCGAGATGGTCGGGAATCCCGACGCGGGGAGTGTCCATGGACCGACGGTGACACCGGCCGGTGGCGGATACGTGGAGCAAAGGCGTACAAAGGGCGGCCGATTCGCAATGTGTCCACAGAATGGACGCACCGTGTCAGGCACTGGGACGCGGAGTAGGGTGCCGACATGTCTCGCAGCCTCAATCTCGCAGTGATCCCCGGTGACGGCATCGGCCAGGAGGTCGTGGCTCAGGGCCTCAAGGTCCTGGGCGCGGTTCTCCCGCAGGATGTGAAGCTGGAGACCAAGGAGTACGACCTCGGCGCGCGCCGCTGGCACCGTACCGGGGAAACCCTCCCGGACGCGCAGCTGGAGGCCCTGAAGGGGCACGACGCCATCCTCCTCGGCGCGATCGGCGACCCCTCCGTGCCGTCCGGCGTCCTGGAGCGCGGGCTGCTGCTCAAGCTGCGCTTCGCCTTCGACCACTACGTGAACCTGCGCCCGTCGAAGCTCTTCCCCAACACGGACACGCCGCTGGCCGGCCGCCCGGACATCGACTTCGTCGTCGTCCGCGAGGGCACCGAGGGCCCGTACACGGGCAACGGCGGCTCACTGCGCACCGGCACGCCCGCCGAGGTGGCCACCGAGGTGAGCCTCAATACGGCGTACGGCGTCGAGCGGGTCGTCCGTGACGCGTACGAGCGGGCCAACTCCCGTCCCCGCAAGAAGCTGACGCTGGTCCACAAGAACAACGTCCTCGTCTACGCGGGCCACATGTGGAAGAACATCTTCGACCGGGTGGGCCAGGAGTACCCCGAGGTCACCACCGACTACCTGCACGTCGACGCCGCGACGATCTTCTTCGTCACCCAGCCGGACCGCTTCGACGTGATCGTCACCGACAACCTCTTCGGCGACATCCTCACCGACCTCGCCGCTGCCGTGACCGGCGGCATCGGCCTGGCCGCGTCCGCGAACATCAACCCGGACCGTACGTTCCCGTCCATGTTCGAGCCGGTCCACGGTTCGGCCCCGGACATCGCGGGCCAGGGCAAGGCCGACCCCACGGCCACCATCCTCTCCGTCGCCCTGCTGCTGGGGCACCTCGGCTTCGACGCCGAGGCCGCCCGGATCGAGGAGGCCGTCGCGGCCGACCTCGCCGGGCGCGACGGTACGGCGTCCCCGCGCACCACCGACGAGATCGGCGACGCGCTCGCGGTACGCGTAGCGAGCTGACCCGCCGACTTCTCACACAGCCGCCGGGTCCACTGCCCGGCGGCTGCTTCGTGCTGTGCGGCCACCGGGTACCGACATCAGTTCCCGGATCGCACTCACCCCCATTTCCCGCGCCACCCCGCCCGAGCGATAATCGCTGTGGGCCGCGGCATGCGGGAATGCTCGGACGTCCTATCAGCAGTAGCGGCGTGAGCGCGGTCCGTCACACCCAAACGTGAAGGACGAGTATTCATGACCACGCCCACGAACGCGCCCACGATCGAACTGAAGCCCTCCTCGCACCCGCTGTCCGACGCGGAGCGCGACGCGCTGCTGGCCGACCCGGGCTTCGGCCGCCACTTCACCGACCACATGGTGACGATCCGCTGGACCGAGGGCAGGGGCTGGCACGACGCGCAGCTCGTCCCGTACGGGCCGCTCTCGCTCGACCCCGCCAACATGACCCTGCACTACGCGCAGGAGATCTTCGAGGGGCTCAAGGCCTACCGGCTGCCCGACGGCTCGGTCGCCACCTTCCGCCCCGAGGCCAACGCCGCGCGCTTCCAGAGCTCGGCCCGCCGCCTCGCCATGCCGGAGCTGCCCACCGAGACCTTCCTCGCGGCGTGCGACGCGCTGGTCCAGCAGGACAAGGCATGGGTCCCCGCGCACGGCGGCGAGGAATCCCTCTACCTGCGCCCGTTCATGTTCGCGACCGAGGTCGGCCTCGGCGTGCGCCCGGCCAACGAGTACCTGTTCCTGGTCATCGCCTCGCCCGCCGGCGCGTACTTCCCCGGCGGCGTGCAGCCGGTCTCCGTCTGGCTCTCGGAGAACTACGTCCGCGCCGTCCCCGGCGGCATCGGCGACGCCAAGACCGGCGGCAACTACGCGGCCTCCCTGCTCGCCCAGGCCGAGGCGGCCGAGCAGGGGTGCGCCCAGGTGGCCTACCTCGACGCGGTCGAGCACCGCTGGGTCGAGGAACTGGGCGGCATGAACCTGTACTTCGTGTACGGCGACCGCATCGTCACCCCGGAACTCACCGGCTCGCTGCTGGCGGGGATCACCCGGGACTCGCTCCTCACCCTCGCGGGTGACCTCGGCTACACCTCCGAGGCGGGCCGGATCTCCAAGGAGGACTGGCGCCGCGACACCGAGAACGGCACCCTGACGGAGGTCTTCGCCTGCGGTACGGCCGCGGTGATCACCCCGATCGGCACCGTCAAGTCGGCGAGCGGCGAGTGGGCGCAGTCGGGCGGCCGGCCCGGCGAGGTCACCATGAAGCTGCGCAAGGGGCTGCTCGACATCCAGCGGGGCATCACGCCGGACCTCCACGGCTGGATGCACCAGCTCGGCTGACGCACGGACCGCCAGGTCGGTGCACGGCCCGGCTGAAGGCGCTGCCTGGAGGGCGTACCGCCCGATCGACGCACGAGGGGTTCGCGTCCGTGTCCGCACGGGCGCGGACCCCGTCCGTTCCGCCCGGTCCCACAGGCGCTCGTTCGTATCGTGAGACGGGTCCTTCAGGACGCGCGAGACATGCGAAAATCGGCCCGTGCTCTCGTTCGCCATCATTATCGGCAGCAAGCGCGCCGGTCCGCAGTGACCGCCCCGTACCACCCTGTACGGCGCGGCCATCGTGCCCCAGACCCGCGCGCAGACCTCTCGCACCCGCGAGGGGTTTTTTCGTTTTCCGGCCCCACCCCGGCCGGAAGCGAGCGGCACGCGATGATGGGGGCAAGTGGAGCCAGACCTTCCACTCGACAGGAGCAGGACACCATGACCACAGAGTCCACGGTGGCGGACGACAGTTTCCATGTCTTCGACACGACGCTGCGCGACGGTGCGCAGCGCGAGGGCATCAATCTGACCGTCGCCGACAAGCTGGCCATCGCCCGGAACCTGGACGACTTCGGCGTGGGCTTCATCGAGGGCGGCTGGCCCGGCGCCAACCCGCGTGACACCGAGTTCTTCTCCCGCGCCCAGCAGGAGATCGACTTCCGGCACGCGCAGCTCGTAGCCTTCGGCTCCACCCGCCGTCCCGGAGCGAAAGCCTCCGAGGATCCGCAGGTCAGGGCCTTGGTCGAGTCCGGCGCCCCCGTGGTGACCCTCGTCGCCAAGTCGCACGACCGCCATGTCGAGCTGGCCCTGCGCACCACGCTGGACGAGAACGTCGCGATGGTCCGTGACACCGTCTCCTACCTGCGCGAACAGGGCCGCCGCGTCTTCGTCGACTGCGAGCACTTCTTCGACGGCTACCGCGCCAACCCCGAGTACGCCAAGTCCGTCGTACGCGCCGCCGCCGAGTCCGGCGCCGACGTGGTCGTCCTCTGCGACACCAACGGCGGCATGCTGCCCGCGCAGATCCAGGCCGTCGTCGCCACCGTCCTCGCCGACACGGGCGCCCGCCTCGGCATCCACGCCCAGGACGACACCGGCTGCGCCGTCGCCAACACCCTCGCCGCCGTCGACGCCGGCGCCACCCACGTCCAGTGCACGGCCAACGGGTACGGCGAGCGCGTCGGCAACGCCAACCTCTTCCCCGTCGTCGCCGCGCTGGAGCTGAAGTACGACAAGCGCGTCCTGCCCGAGGGCTCCCTCGCCGAGATGACCCGGATCTCGCACGCCATCGCCGAGATCGTCAACCTCGCCCCCTCCACCCACCAGCCGTACGTCGGCGTCTCGGCCTTCGCGCACAAGGGCGGCCTCCACGCCTCCGCGATCAAGGTCGACCCCGACCTCTACCAGCACATCGCCCCCGAGCAGGTCGGCAACACCATGCGGATGCTCGTCTCCGACATGGCGGGCCGCGCCTCCGTCGAGCTGAAGGGCAAGGAGCTGGGCATCGACCTCGGCGGCGACCGGGACCTGGTCGGCCGGGTCGTCGGCCGGGTCAAGGAGCAGGAGCTGAAGGGGTACACGTACGAGGCGGCCGACGCCTCCTTCGAGCTGATGCTCCGCGCGGAGGTCGAGGGCCGGCCGCGCCAGTACTTCCGTACGGAGTCCTGGCGCGCGATCGTCGAGGACCGCCCCGACGGTACGCACGCCAACGAGGCGACGGTGAAGCTGTGGGCCAAGGGCGAGCGCATCGTCGCCACCGCGGAGGGCAACGGCCCCGTCAACGCGCTGGACCGGGCCATGCGGTCGGGGCTTGAGCGGATCTACCCGCAGCTCGCGAAGTTGGAGTTGGTCGACTACAAGGTCCGCATCCTGGAGGGCCGCCACGGTACGGAGTCCACCACCCGCGTACTGATCACCACGGGCGACGGCGTCGGCGAGTGGTCGACGGTGGGGGTCGGCGAGAACGTGATCGCCGCGTCCTGGCAGGCGCTGGAGGACGCGTACACCTACGGACTGCTCCGCGCCGGGATCGAGCCGGCGGAGTAGACCGGGTCGGTGGCGTGGACGGGGCGGGTGGAGGAGACCCGGGTCGGTGGCGTGGACCGGGCGGGCGGAGGAGGGGGAGGGCCTGGCAGGCGGGCGCGGAGTGCCGGGCGCCGGCGCCCCGGTGGCCCGGTGGCCTTCTCCTCCAGCCGCTCCCCGCCCGTCCGTTATGGCCCCGCTTCGGGTAGCGTCGACGTATGAGGTCGAGGCTGATTTTCTTCCTGTCCGGGCTGCTTCTCGCCCTGTCGGCCGCCGCCTTCGGGGCGGCGCCCGCCGCGCAGGCCGCCACCACGGGCCCCGGGGCCGTGGCCGAGGCCCTGAAGAAGGGCCCGGTCTATGTGGATCCGGGGGCCAGGGACCAGCTCTCGGCCGCGCAGGCCGACGCCCTGGCGAAGAAGATCAAGGACGCCGACAAGCCGCTCTTCGTGGCGGTCCTGCCGGACACCGCGCAGTTCCCGGCGGCGAGCGTCCTGCGCACCGTACGGACCGACACCGGCGTGACCGGGCTGTACGCCATCCGCCTCGGCGACCGGTTCAACGCGGGCGCCGACCCCTCCGTCCTCTCCCGGCAGGCCGTCTCGAACCTGGTCGCCGGGGTCAAGGCGGGCGGCGCCCCCGCCGACGCCGCGACCCAGCTCTCCGACTTCGTCGACCAGGCGCTCCCGCAGACCCGCGGCCAGGCGCCGGCCTCCTGGGGAGGCGGCTCGGGGGACGCCGCCGGCAGCTCGTCCGCCGGACTGATCGTGCTCGGCTCGGTGGTCGTGCTGGGTGGCGCGGGCGCCTACGCCGTGGTGCGCAGGAACCGCCGGAAACAACTGGAGCGTGAGCAGGCGGCCCTGGACCAGCTGCGGGTCGTCGTGGACGAGGACATCACCGCGTTCGGCGAGGAGCTGGACCGGCTCGACTTCCACCCCGGCGAAGCGGGCGCCGACGACGCGATGCGCGGCGACTACGCGCACTCCCTGGACGCGTACGAACAGGCGAAGTCGCTGATGGGTTCGGCCCGGCGCCCCGACGACGTACGCGGAGTGACCCAGGCGCTGGAGGACGGCCGCTTCTCGCTGGCGACCCTGGCCGCGCGCCGGACGGGCGCCCCGCTGCCCGAGCGCCGTCTGCCGTGCTTCTTCGACCCGCGCCACGGCCCCTCGACCAAGGACGCCCAGTGGTCCCCGCCCGCCGGGGCGCGGCGTACGGTGCCGGTCTGCGCGGCGGACGCGGCGCGGCTGGCGGACGGCGACGAGCCGATGACCCGTACCGTCCGGACCGACCAGGGGCCACGCCCGTACTGGGACGCCGGCCCGGCGTACGGACCGTGGGCCGGCGGCTACTTCGGCGGCGGGCTGCTGCCCGGCCTGCTGGTGGGCACGATGCTCGGCTCGATGATGGCGAGCCCCGCCTACGCCGCGGACCTCGGCGGCGGGTACGGCTCCGGCTTCGAGGGCGGCGACCAGTCGGGCGCCGACTTCAACCCGGACGACTTCGGGGGCGGCGGCTTCGGCGGGGGAGGGGACTTCGGTGGAGGCGGCGACTTCGGGGGCGGGGGCGACTTCGGCGGGGGCGGTTTCTGAGGACCCCGTGGCCGTACCCCCGCGGCCGTATCCTCATCGCCGTACCGCTGTAACCCCTACCGTGCCGCCGCCGTACCCGCGTATCCCCGTCACCGCGCCGGTGGTCCCTGGCCTCAGGCGGCCTCGGGGCCCTGCTTGATCGCGGAGATGTCGAAGCCCAGCTTCACCTTGTCGCTGACCATCACACCGCCGGTCTCCAGCGCCGCGTTCCACGTCAGGCCCCAGTCGGAGCGCAGGATCGTCGCGCTGCCCTCGAAACCGACGCGCTCGTTGCCGTAGACGTCCGTGGCGGAGCCGTGGAACTCCAGGTCGATGGCGAGCGGCCGGGTGACGTCCTTGATCGTCAGGTCGCCGGTGACGCGGTACGTGTCCGCGTCGATCCGCTCGGCGGCGGTGGAGCGGAAGGTCATCGCCGGGAACGTCCCGGCGTCGAAGAAGTCGGCGCTGCGGAGGTGGCCGTCGCGGTCGGGCGCGCCGGTGTCGATGCTGGCGATCGAGACGTCGATGGACGCCGTGGAGTTCGCCGGGTTCGAGCCGTCCAGGTGGAGCGTGCCCTCGTGCTCCGTGAAGGTGCCGCGCACGTTGGTCACCATGGCGTGGCGCACGGTGAAGCTGATCGTGCTGTGCGAGGGGTCGATGGTGTACGCGCCGGTGAGCGCGGCCAGGGCCGGGTCCGCGTCGACGGTGGCGGTCGGGGCGCTGCTGTCGTTCTTGCGGCCGAAGAGAGCCATGGTGTTCCTCCAGGTACGGGACTGTCGCGGTGTTGTTTAAGCTTCAACGATTGCCACCTTAGACCTATCTCGTTCAAGGTTCAACAACATCTCGATATTCACACGAACGGGCGATGCGAATCCTCTGGCGGACGCGCGTAGACATCGGGCAGGATCAGCCCCGCACCGCCTGCTCCACCGCACCGCCTACCCCACGACGCCACGGTCTTCAGCAGGAGGCAATCCCCCCATGAGAATCCGCTCCGTCCTCAGCGCCCTCGCCCTGGTCCTGGGCGCCCTCTTCGCCCCCGGCTTCGGGGTGTTCAGCTCCGCCACCGACGCCCAGGCGGCCACGAAGATCACGCACGCCACCGCGAGCTCGATGTTCAACTCGTCCGGCATCGCCTGGGTCTCCACCGGCGGCTGCTCCGACCGGAACAACGGAAGCTGCACCTCGTTCGACCAGCTCAACCTCGACACCGCCAAGGGGGCGCAGACGCTGAGGAGCGCCACGGGCTGCGCCCTCACCATCACCGGAGGCACGGAGACCGGGCACGCGAGCGGCACGTACTCGCACTGGAACGGCTACAAGCTCGACTTCCGCCCGACCACCTGTCTCACCAACTACATCAAGAACACCTTCACGTACATCGGGGTGCGCGGCGACGGCGCCCCGCAGTGGAAGTCCGGCTCCGGCAACGTCTACGCGGACGAGAGCAACCACTGGGACGTCACGTACTACAACTGCGGCGGCTGCTGACCTCCGCACGGCGCGGCGCACCTCCGCACCGCGCGGCGCCCCGCTCTCCCCGTCCGTCACCGGGGAGAGGCGGGGCACCGTCACATCGTGCGGCGGCCGTGGTCAGGAGCCGACCGACACCGTCCAGCGGCGCGGGTTGCCGTCGTGCGCCGCGCCCGAGACGTCCGGCTGGCCGTCCGCCTGGACGTCGTCGTACGGGAACGCGTACCCGACCGGGTTGTTGTCGTGCACGATCCGGGCGAAGTGGTTGGTCACCGGGTCCTGGTAGTAGTCCGCCGCCGTGAGGCCGTTCGGCGTCTGTGTGTGGGTGAGCAGCGTCGAGCGGTTGAACGCCGCCGCGAGCCGGGCGAGCAGCCCCTTCTTGTCGTCCGAGTCGGCGGGGTTGTTGGCGAACGGGCCGCTGTTGCAGGTGAAGATGTCCATCGAGTTCGGCTTGGCGAAGGTGTGGCCGCCGTTGAAGGTGAGCGTGTCGCCGCTGACCCGGCCGGTGAAGACGCCCCGGCCACCCTGGAGGTCGATGGTCAGATCGGTGGTGCGGTACTTCTCCCAGACCTGGTCGGCGTAGCCCTCGAAGACGCCGCCGAACCCCGTCTGGCCGGGCAGGTTCTGCGGCGAGATGACCCGTAGCACCTTCCCGTCCGTGTTGCGCAGGACCAGCTTGTCCCACGGGTGGCCGTCCTTCGCCGCCTGGGCGGTGAGCCCGTCCGCGATCCGCTCCAGCGCGCCCTCGGGCAGCGGGGCGACCGTGTGGGTGTCATCGCCCTCCAGCGAGATGCCGATGGGCAGGGCCGTCACCAGGTCGACATAGCTGATGTTGGAGAAGAGCTGGTCCTGGTTGAACGTGAACTCGCAGAACGACCAGGTGCGGCCGTAGTTGGGGTCGGCCTCGGTCGCGAACGCCGGCTCGACCAGGGCCGGGCCCGGGTTGAGGAAGAAGTCCAGCTTGTCGTCGCGTACGAAGTAGACGCGGGCGCCGAACATCTGGGGCAGCCGCAGGACGACGGGCGCGCCGCCCGCGGGGTTCAGCGGGATCGCGCAGTCGACCGGCAGCGGGGTCTGCGGGGCACCGACGGAGTCGGGCCGGTAGATGCTGCCGTCGGCGCGCAGCAGGACCCAGCCACCCTGGTCGTGGCCGGTGACATAGGCGTTGACGGCCCCGGGCAGCGACTTGTTCTGGAGGGCGAGCTCGCAGGTCTCCGGGGCTGCCGAGGCGGTCGGGCTGAGAGCGCTTCCCCAGACGGGGTAGGTGAGCGCCGTCGCCGCGGCGGCCGTGCCGGTGAGGAACAGTCGGCGGGATATCACGGAAGTACTCCTGATATGTGGGGGGCACGAGGGCGCGGCGGGTGGGAGGAGGCGCCCAGCGTGGCCCCCCAGCCTCGCGTCGGGTGGGGAACGAGTCAAGAGTTGAGGCTGAGAGCGCTCTCACAATCGAGCGACGGCTGATCGGGCGTCACACACCGTGATCGGGGCGGAAGTTGACGGAACGGCCGCGCTCACCGTTGAAAGCCGCAGCGTGCGGTGCTAGACCAACGGACAGCCGGTCCATACCACTTCCGTTCCGGAGGTCTCCCGTGTCGCTGCCGTCCGCCTGGACCCGCCGTACCGTGCTCACCGCCCTGGCCGCCACCGGCGCGGGCTCCTTCCCGTACGGGTCCGCCCAGGCCGCCGAGGCCGAGCGCACCGCCGTACAGGCCACCGGGACCGAGCCCGCCGACCCGTTCGACGAACTGCGGCTGCGCTGGGTGGAGCTGTCGCTCGGCAGCGGCTACGACCCGGCCGCCGAGCCGTACGCCTCCCGCCTCGCCGAGACCGGCGAACTGGCCGCCCGTTTCCGCCGGACGATGGCCCCGGCCGCCGCCTCCCTCTGGCCCGACCACCCTTACGACCCGCCCGCCGGCATCACCCAGAGCTACGGCAGGCTCTGGACCATGACCCGCGCGTACGCCCAGCCGGGCACCGGGCTCACCGGGGACGCCGGCCTCCTCGCCGCCGTACTCCAGGGGCTCGACCACCTCGCCGCGACCGTCTACCACCCCGCCACCACCCCGTACGGCAACTGGTGGGAGTGGCAGATCGGCAGCCCCCGGCTCCTCATGGACATCACCGCCGTCCTGTACGACCGGCTCACCGCCGCGCGGCGTGCCGCCGGGACCGCCGCCGTCGACCACTTCATCCCCGACACCCTGCTCACCGACTACACGGGCACCAGCACCGGCGCCAACCGCGTCGACCTCTGCCGCTCCGTCGCCCTGCGCGGCGTCCTCGGCCGGGCACCCGACCGGATCGCGCTCGCCCGCGACGCGCTCTCGCCCGTCTTCCCGTACGTCACGAAGGGGGACGGACTCTACGCCGACGGATCGTTCGTCCAGCACACCTGGGTCGCCTACTCCGGGACGTACGGACAGGTCATGCTGGACGGCCTGGGCCGGCTCCTCACCCTCCTCGCCGGTTCGTCGTGGGCCGTCACCGACCCGGCCCGGCAGACCGTCCTCGACAGCGTGGAGCGCGCGTACGCCCCGCTGATCTACAACGGACTGATGATGGACAGCGTCAACGGGCGCGCCGTCAGCCGCGGTCTTCTGCGGAGCGACGAGCGGCAGGTACCGCGGAGCGACCACTTCCACGGCCAGGGGGTGATCGCCGCGATCGCGTTGCTCACGGGCGCGGCCGGCGCCGCCGAGCGCGAGCGGTGGACGGCGCTGCTCAAGGGGTGGATCGAACGGGACACGGTCTCGCCCGTCCTCACCGCCCGCCAGTTCGACGTCGCCGATCTCGCCCGGCTGCGCGCCGTCGCCGCGTCGAGCGCGCCCGCCGCCCCCGAGCCGACCGGCCACACCCTCTTCGCCGCCATGGACCGGGCCGTGCACCGCCGCCCCGGGTGGGCCGCCAACATCGCCATGGCCTCCGACCGGATCGCGCACTACGAGTGCGGCAACGGCGAGAACCCGCGCGGCTGGCACACCGGCGCGGGGATGCTCCTGTGGTGGTGCGCGGACCGGGGCAACGACCAGTACACGAACTGGTTCTGGCCCACCGTCGACCCGTACCGGCTGCCCGGTACGACGGTCTCCACCCGGCGCCTGCCGGACCGCGCGGGCGGCGAGTGGGGCGAGCCGAAACCGGACGTACGGTGGGTCGGCGGCGCGACCGACGGGACGTACGCCGCCGTCGGACAGCACCTCAAAGGGCTCGGCTCCACGCTCGAAGCCCGCAAGTCCTGGTTCTGCCTCGGGGACACCGTCGTCTGCCTCGGAGCCGGGATCAGCGCCACGGACGGGGTGCCCGTCGAGACGATCGTCGACAACCGCAACCTGGGCGAGCGGCCCGAGGCCGCTTTCACGCTAGGGCCTCTCCCGCGTCCAGGCCCCGGCGGACCCCTGACCCGCTGGGCGCATCTCGCCGGGCACGGTGGCTGGGTCTTCCCCGGGGGCGCGCGGGTACGGACGCTCGCCGAGGCGCGCACCGGCGCGTGGAGCGACATCAACACCACCAGCTCACCCGAACGCCGTACCCGCCACTACCGCAGTCTCTGGCTCGACCACGGCACCGACCCGGTCGCCGCCTCGTACACGTATCTGCTGATGCCCGGTGCGTCCCGGCGCGCCGTCGCCGCCCGCGCCGCCGACCGGCACGGTCCGGTGGTCCTGGCCAACACGGCCGCCCGGCAGGCAGTGGCCGACCGCTCTCTGGGGTGCGTCGCCGCGAACTTCTGGCGCCCGGGGACGGCGGGGCCGCTCACCGTGACCGCCCCCGCGAGCGTCCTCGCCGTGGAACGGGGCCGTACCGCCACCCTGCACATCAGCGAGCCTCCCCGGACGGGGGAACCCCTGGAGGTCGTCTGGGACCGGCCGGGCCGCCCGGTACGGCGCGTCACCGCCCACGACCCGTCCGTCGAGGTCCTCGCCGCGGGCCGTACGGTACGGCTGAGGATCACCCCGGGAACGGCCGGCGCCACCCACGGCTGCACCATGGAGCTGCGCTGAGGACTGCTCGGCGGGAACCACGCGGCCCGGTAGTACGGAAGTACTAGGCGGATCCCTACAACGGCCGGGGGTACCGTGCTGTGCGGTGACTCCGTAACGGGCCGGGTTCTGTCCATGCCCACCAGGAATACCGCCGGGAGACTGTGCGGAGTCGACGGCGCGCATTCCTTGGTGGTGTTCGTAGGGTTGGGACATGACCGTAGTGGACGAGACGCCGAGCGAGCCCATCGACGCCCGGGGCCGTGTGGCGGAACTGCACGCGCTGCGCGAGACGGCCCGCCGAGGGCCCAGCGACCGCGCGACCGAGGCCCAGCGCGCCAAGGGCAAGCTGACCGCGCGCGAGCGCATCGAGCTGCTGCTCGACGAAGGATCGTTCAAGGAGGTCGAGCAGCTCCGCCGGCACCGGGCGACCGGCTTCGGCCTGGAGGCGAAGAAGCCGTACACCGACGGTGTGATCACCGGATGGGGCACGGTGGAGGGCCGTACGGTCTTCGTCTACGCCCACGACTTCCGGATCTTCGGTGGCGCCCTCGGTGAGGCGCACGCCACAAAGATCCACAAGATCATGGACATGGCCATCTCGGCCGGTGCCCCGCTGGTCTCGCTCAACGACGGCGCCGGCGCCCGTATCCAGGAGGGCGTCTCCGCGCTCGCCGGATACGGCGGCATCTTCCAGCGCAACACCCGCGCCTCCGGTGTCATCCCGCAGATCAGCGTGATGCTCGGCCCGTGCGCGGGCGGCGCCGCCTACAGCCCCGCCCTCACCGACTTCGTGTTCATGGTCCGCGAGACCTCGCAGATGTTCATCACGGGCCCCGACGTGGTCAAGGCCGTGACCGGCGAGGAGATCACCCAGAACGGTCTGGGCGGCGCGGACGTGCACGCCGAGACCTCGGGCGTCGCGCACTTCGCGTACGACGACGAGGAGACCTGCATCGCCGAGGTCCGCTACCTCCTGTCGATGCTCCCGCAGAACAACCGTGAGAACCCGCCCACGGTCGTCTCCGAGGATCCGGCCGACCGCCGTTCCGACGTCCTGCTCGACCTCGTGCCCGCCGACGGCAACCGGCCGTACGACATGCACAAGGTCATCGAGGAGCTGGTCGACGACGGCGACTTCCTGGAGATCCACGAGCGGTGGGCCCGTAACATCATCTGCGCGCTGGCCCGGGTCGACGGCCAGGTCGTCGGCATCGTCGCCAACCAGCCGCAGTCCCTGGCCGGAGTGCTGGACATCGAGGCATCGGAGAAAGCCGCACGCTTTGTCCAGATGTGCGATGCTTTCAACATTCCGATCGTTACGTTGCTGGACGTGCCCGGGTTCCTGCCGGGCGTCGACCAGGAGCACGGCGGAATCATCCGGCACGGCGCCAAACTGCTCTACGCCTACTGCAACGCGACCGTGCCGCGGATCTCCCTGATCCTGCGCAAGGCGTACGGAGGCGCGTACATCGTCATGGACTCCCAGTCCATCGGGGCCGACCTGACCTACGCCTGGCCCACCAACGAGATCGCGGTGATGGGTGCCGAGGGTGCCGCCAACGTGATCTTCCGCAAGCAGATCGCCGAGGCCGAGGACTCCGAGGCCATGCGTGCCCGCATGGTCAAGGAGTACAAGGCCGAGCTGATGCATCCCTACTACGCCGCCGAGCGCGGCCTCGTCGATGACGTCATCGACCCGGCGGAGACCCGCGAGGTCCTCGCCGGCGCGCTCGCCATGCTCCGTACCAAGCACGCGGACCTGCCGTCCCGCAAGCACGGCAACCCCCCGCAGTGACGCGACGCCCCGCCCGCCCCGCCGTCCCTGCCGAGACAGACAACGGAGACACGACTTCATGAGCGATGCCACGAACGAGTCCCTGCTGCGCGTAGAGAAGGGCCACGCCGCCCCCGAGGAGCTGGCCGCCATCACCGCCATCCTGATGGCCCGCGCGGCGGCCAGGCCCGAGGTCCCCGCGCACCGAGGCCGCTCCACCGCCGGCTGGCGCCGTCTGGAGCGCACCCCCGGCTTCCGCGCCCCGCACAGCTGGCAGGGCTGACCCCGCCGCCGTACCGCGCACACGACGAAGTCCCCGCACTCGGTGAGAGTGCGGGGACTTCGTCGTGTACGGAACTGGACCCGGCACGGACCCGGTGCCCGGCGCCGCGTGGCGCCGGGCGTCCGGTACTGGGGCGCGTTTCGAAAGTAGCGCCGTCCGCCCGTAGGGCGGGGCCTGCGGCGTCCGGTGCACTGCACTCGCTCCGTCTCGGCGCACTGAATTGCCCTTGGGATGCCGAGC
>NZ_JBHZEJ010000072.1:0-45800 GCF_042756365.1 Streptomyces sp. NPDC059092 | reverse complement strand
GCGCCGAGACGGAGCGAGCGGAGCGAGTGCAGTGCACCGGACGCCGCAGGCCCCGCCCTACGGGCGGACGGCGCTACTTTCGAAACACGCCCTAGGAGCGGCTCAGATGCCGTGCTTCTTCAGGATCGCCTCGATGTCGCTGAAGTCGTCCCCGGACCGCACGGGCTCCGGCTTCGCCCGGGGCCGGTCGGCGGGCCCGGCACCGGCGCCCAGTGAGGGCGCGGAGGCGGCCGGTTCGACCGCCCCGTCCCTGGCCGCCTTCGCCGCGGCCCTGCGCTCCTTGCGCGTACCCCCACCGCGCCGCTCCACCGCGCGCGTCGTCATGAAGAGCACCCACGCCACCGCGAGCACCCCGAAGCCCGCCCAGGCGACCGGGCTGAAGGCCGTGCTCGCGGCCCACTGCACGACGCCCGTCATCACCAGACCCACCGGGACCAGCGCGTACGCGGCGATCCTGGTCGCGGCGAGGAACCGCTTGCGGTACGCCGTGATCACGGCGATGCCCAGGCCCGCCGCTGACACCGCGGAGCAAATGGTCTCGGCAATCATCGGGTCCTCCAGGCATCACGCGTCAACAGCCGAACTCGTCTCCCCTCCATCCTGCACCTGGCACCGGGGTCGGGGCCACGGTGCGGGGCCCCGACCGGCGGATCTGGGGGAGATCTCGGGGGCGATGTCGTCCCCAGGTCCCGGTCGGCGGTCCCCGGGGACGAGTACCGCCCTCGGACATCGGAGGGCCGGCCTGCTGGAAGACTGGGGCCATGAACGACTCCACCACCCCGCGCCCCGTCGTCCTCGACCTCTGGTGCGAACTCCAGTGCCCCGACTGCGACCGCGCCCTTGAGGACGTCCGCGCGCTGCGCGCCCGCTACGGCGACAGGCTGGACGTACGGCTGCGGCACTTCCCGCTGGAGAAGCACCGGCACGCGTACGCCGCCGCCCAGGCCGCCGAGGAGGCCGCCGAGCAGGGCAGCGGCTGGCCGTACGTGGAGGCCGTCCTGGCCGGGACCGGGGAGCTGACCGCCCGGGGCGAGCCGTTCCTGCTGGAGGTGGCGCGCGAACTGGGGCTGGACGCCGAGGAGTTCGACACCGCTCTGATCGACGGCCGGCATCTGCTGGCCGTCGACGCCGACGAGGCCGAGGGCAAGGCGATCGGGGTGACCGGTACGCCCACGTACGTCATCGGCGGGGAGCGGCTGGACGGCGGCAAGAGCCAGGAGGGCCTGCGGGAGCGCATCGAGGCGATCGCCGACCGGCTGCTGGCCGACGGCACGCCGTAGGCCGTCGTGGGACCGGCCGCGGTCCGCAGGCCGATCAGAGGAGCGGCCGGAAGAAGTTGTACTGCGTCGTCCGGTATCCGAGCGAGGTGTAGAGCCGCAGCGCGGGAGTGTTGGTCGTGAAGACGTGCAGCCCCAGCAGGGGCGGTCCCGACTCCAGGGCGACCCGCTCGGCGAGCAGCATCAGGGCGCGGCCGTACCCCTTGCCGCGCTGGTCCTCGGCCACTTCCACGTCGTACACGTACGAGCCGGGCCGGCCGGGGCGCACCTCGCGCGACGCGACCCAGACATGGCCCACGGCGGCTCCCTCGCGGACGAGGACGGTGAACGAGACGCCCGGTGTGGCGAGCCCCCGCGCGAGGTTGTCGCGGTGGCTCGCCTCCGACTTGGCGCGGGCCTGCTCGGGCGGTACGCCGCGGTCGGTCCAGCTCCGTGCGAAGTCGTCGACGGAGCCGGCGCGCCAGGCCGCGTACTCCGCCTCGGTCATGGGGCGGCCCTCGACGCCCTCGGGGAGCGCCGGGGGCTCCGGGGAGAGTTCCTTGTCCATGTTGCGGCTGCGTTCGGTGTATCCCAGGCTCTCCGCCAGGCGCAGCGCCGCTTCGGCACCGGCCGGTACGAGCGCCTGCACCTGGTCGCAGCCCCAGCCGCGCAGCACCTCCTCGGCGGCGAGCACGGCCACGGTGGCCCGGCCGCGGCGGCGGTCGGGCCCGTCGATCCGGAGTGAGCGGACGAGGCCGGCCCGGTGGGCGAAGCCGGGGTCCGTGGCGATCTCGACCGCTCCGGCGGGGCGGCCGTTCACGCACACCTCGTAGGAGCGTGACTTCGTGCCGTCGTCGGCCTGTTGAAGCGGTCCGGTGGGCCGCAGGGTGGTGGTCATCAGGGGAGTTCTACCCTCGCGGACGCGTGCTCGTCACCCCTTCAAGACCCGGGAAGCTCGGTGAAGGCCTACGGGTCGAGATCGGCGCCGGACCGCTCCTCGAAGACGCGCATCGCCTTGCCGGTCACCGGCCCCGGAGCGTGGTCGAGGGCGCGGCCGTCGACGCGGTGGACGGCCTGGACGTCGCGCAGCGTCGACGTCAGGAAGATCTCCTCGGCGTGTTCCAGGGCGTCGAACGGCAGGTCCGTCTCGCGGGCGCCGCACCATTCGACGGTCAGTTCGCGGGTGATGCCGGCCAGACAGCCCGATGCGAGGGGCGGGGTGTGCAGCACGCCGTCGAGGACGACGAACACGTTGGAGCCGGTGCCCTCGCAGAGCGCGCCGGTGGTGTTGGCGAAGAGCGCCTCGCCGGCGCCCCGCTCGTGCGCGTGGGCGAGCGCGACGACGTTCTCCCCGTACGACGTGGTCTTGAGCCCGGTGAGCGCGCCGCGTTCGTTACGGGTCCAGGGGACGGTGACGGCGGCGGTGGTGTCCGGGCGGCGCTCCGTCTCGCCGATGGCGACGACCAGGGTGGCGCCGGCGTCGCCGCGGTCCGAGCCGAGCGGGGAGACTCCCCCGGTGTACGTGACGCGCAGCCGGCCCCGTTCCATCGGGTTGGCGTCGAGCACGGCCGTACAGGCGCGGCGCACCTCGTCCAGGTCGGGCTCCGGCAGGCCGAGGCCGTGCGCGGAGCGGGCCAGCCTGCGCAGGTGGCGGGTGAGGGCGAAGGGGTGGCCCCGGACGGCCTTCACCGTCTCGAAGACGCCGTCGCCGACGGTCAGTCCATGGTCGAGCACGGACACCCGGGCGGCGTCGGCCGGGTGGAGCGCTCCGTTGACCCAGATACTCATCACACGGTCCTTCCGCTGATCGCTGTCGCACCGGCGCCGGCCCCGGCCGTTCCGGAGTCGTCGGCTCCGGGCTGGTACGTGCCCGACGCTATCGCGAGCAGCCGGGACGCCTTCAGCTCGGTCTCGGCCCACTCCCCCTCCGGGTCGGAGCCCCAGGTGATCCCGGCGCCCGCGCCGAAGCACAGGACGGGGCGGGGGTGGGTGGCGCGGTCGATCCAGAACGTACGGATCCCGACGGCCAGCGCGGCCGTGCCCCGGTCGGCGTCGACCCAGCCGATGCCACCGCAGTAGGGGCCGCGCGGGGCGGTCTCCAGCTCTTCGATGATCGTCAGCGCGCTGGACTTGGGGGCGCCGGTGACCGAGCCGGGCGGGAACGTGGCGGCGAACAGCCCGGGCCATCCGGCGCGCTCGGTGAGTTCGCCCCGTACGGTCGAGACGAGATGGACCAGACCGGGGTGGGGTTCGAGGGCGCACAGGGCGGGAACGGTGACGGATCCGCCGGCGCAGACACGGCCCAGGTCGTTGCGGACGAGGTCCACGATCATCACGTTCTCGGCGAAGTCCTTCTCCAGCAGGTCGGCGGCGGTCCGTCCGGTGCCCTTGATCGGCCCCGACTCGACGGTGCGGCCCTCCCGGCGCAGATACAGCTCGGGCGAGGCGGTGGCGATCTCCACGCCGTGCGCGGGCAGCCGGACCGTCCCGGCGTACGGGGCCGGGTTGTCGCGGGCGAGCAGGGCGGTGAGCGCGTCGACATCGGCGGAGGTGGGGTCGGTCGCGGCGGACGCGGGCAGCGGGGCGGAGAGGACGCGGCAGAGGTTGGCCTGGTAGACGTCGCCCGCCGCGATGTACTCACGGATCCGGCGCACACCCTTCGTGTACGCGGCGCGGTCGAGGGACGACGTCCAGTCACCGGCGTCGGGGCCCCGCCACTGCCCGGGGACCGGTGCGGGCACCGCTTCGCGCCGTACGTCGTCGAAACGGGCGCAGGTGAGACGGCCTTCGAAGTCCGCGGCGACGGCCCAGAACCCGGCGGAGTCGAGCGCCTCCGGATCGTGGGTGACATCCCGCAGACCGGAGGCGACGAGGCCGCCGAAGCGGGCCAGAGGAGCGAGGTCGTGCACAGTTGCGAGTCTAGAACAGGCACCACTGAGCGGCTCCGGGCCGAACCCGTGGCGAACGTACCGCGTCACGCTGCGGAAACGCGTTTTTGTGCTGGCCCGGGAATCCGCTAGAGTTCAACACGTCGCCGGGCCGCGCAGACGGGCCCGGGAAACGGCATGCGGACGTAGCTCAGTTGGTAGAGCGCAACCTTGCCAAGGTTGAGGTCGCCAGTTCGAACCTGGTCGTCCGCTCGATGGTGGGGCGTTTTCCCGAACCCCCACACTCCTGGTGGAGTGGCCGAGAGGCGAGGCAACGGCCTGCAAAGCCGTCTACACGGGTTCAAATCCCGTCTCCACCTCCAAGGACGATTAGCTCAGCGGGAGAGCGCTTCCCTGACACGGAAGAGGTCACTGGTTCAATCCCAGTATCGTCCACTGGATCCTTCTGGATTCCCGCGCGATTAGCTCAGCGGGAGAGCGCTTCCCTGACACGGAAGAGGTCACTGGTTCAATCCCAGTATCGCGCACGCAGCACGCAGTACCCGCATGACGCAGTACCCGTACGAATGACCTGCGCGATTAGCTCAGCGGGAGAGCGCTTCCCTGACACGGAAGAGGTCACTGGTTCAATCCCAGTATCGCGCACCACCACGGAACCCCCGGCCGCCTCGGCGACCGGGGGTTCTTTCGTGCGCGCCCCGCTGTCGTCAGGAGGAGAAGAGCATCCGCCCGAAGCTCTTGTGACGGTGGTGCCCGCCGTGGTGACCTCCGTAGGGGCCGCCGTGCTGCGGGGCGCCCCAGGCGGGGGCCGGGGCCGCCGGGTACGCCTGCGGCGGCGGGGCCTGCTGTACGTGCGGCGCCTGCTGCGTCCACTGCGACTCCAGGCGGGTCAGGGACTCCAGCTCGCCGTAGTCGAGGAAGATCCCCCGGCAACCGCCGCACTGTTCTATCTGGACGCCGTTGCGGTTGTACGTCTGCATCGGGGCACGGCACTTGGGACACTGCATGGTCGAATCGCTCCTCGTCGTTCGTCCGGCATCGCCGGAACACGCTCCCGACGACGATCCGTTCACCCTACGACGACGCCTCCGGACCCAACTCGGTTGCGAGGCCCGTGATCCGGGCACAGGCATCGATCATCAACAGCTCCACCTCGTCCAGCTCCCGGTCCTCGGCGACGGCCTTGACGACGGCGAGCGCGGCGGTCTGCACGGTGAGGGCGCGGGCGGCGACGTCCAGGTACGGCCAGGGGTCGGCGGCGGGATCCGCGGGCACGGCGGGTCCCCGCGCGGCCCGGTAGGCGCCGAGGAACCGCTGCCAGGGCTCAGGCGGCAGCAGCCCGGTCGCGTACCAGGCGGCGGGGCGCGCCAAGTCCCAGGCGGGGGCGCCGAGTCCGAGGTCGTCCACGTCGATGAGAAGCCAGCGGCCGTCGGGGGCGGGGTGGCGTACGAGCTGGCCGAGGTGCAGATCACCGTGGCACAGGGCGTACGGAACCGGTGGCGGCGCCTCGCCACGGGCCCAGGCGGGAAGCCGTTCCCAGGCGTGCCGCACGGGTACCGCGGCCGGGTGCGGGCCGGCGGCGCGCAGCCGGGCGAGGGCGCGGGCGGCCTTGGCGGGGCCGCGCATGGCGGGCAGGGCGGCAGGGACGGAACGGATCCCGTCCGCGGGAGCGGCCAGGGCGGCGGGCGGTACGGAGTGCAGCCGGGCGATGAGCGTCCCGGCCTGCTCCCAGGGGGCGGCGTCGGGGTCGGCGGGGTCGACCGGGGTCCCGTAGGGCCATGCGGTGACCGGCCGTCCGTCCACGTCCCCGGTGGTGATGGAGAGGGGCGGCAGCAGGATCCCGGCGAGCCGGGGGTGCGCGGCGACGGCGAGTCTGGCGCGGTGCTCGGCGGGATCCGTCCCGTCGGCGTGTGCCTTGGCGACGGCCGCGCCGTGCCGTACGACAGTGCCGTCGGGCCGGTCGGCGAGGACGGTGACGCTCTGCCGGCAGACGCGGCAGACCCGGCAGGGCTCGGGAGACGGAGCGGGGGCGTGCGCCGGGGGCGGGTGGGCCGCGGCGCGGGCGACGTCGGCGAGCGCGCGGACGACGGATGCGGTCACGGTGGTCCCCGGGAGAGGCGAAGGTGTTCGGGCGTGGAGCGTACGCCGCCGCCGGGCCGTCCGGGCGGCGACCGTACCGGTACGGAAAAGCGCGAGGGCCGGTCAGCTCCCCAGCTGACCGGCCCATCGCTGCCGTCCGCCGCACCCCCGTCCCCACGGGGTTGTTGGCCGGATGTCCCCGACCCGGGCCGCTCTCCCGGGTCCGGGGCGCCGTTCAGCGCCCCAGCATCACGCCCACGGACGACGCTTGTGTGACCACTGCTTCCCAGCCGCCGAAGACGACGACGAGCAGGGCCGCCAGAGGAAGAACCATGGCCGTCGCCACCAGCGGGTGGCGCGTACCGGACCGGCGTCCGCCGAACGCGGCGTACGCCCTACGTCCCTGCGTGCGGATCATTGCCCGCGCTGCCGTGTCCGCCATGGTCCTTCTCCTGTCCCGATTCGACAGCGGCGAGTATCCGACCTCGGGGGACGAGTTCCTCACCCGCCGCTTGATCTCAACATTAGGGACACCTGGAAGTCGGGGCGTCATGCCCGCGTACCTATTGCCGGGCCTCCCGGAGGATGAGCCGTGGACCGGCGGCGTACTCCCCTGGGTGGAGAGCGGGCTCCGGGAGTTGGGGTCTTCCCGGAGGGGATGATCCGCGACGTCTTACGGAGGACCGGCCTCTCGCCCGTAAGGATGAGGCGCGTAACCGGGGAAGCGGCTGCTCGGGCGGGTGATCCGGCGTCCGCTCACCCCCGGTCCCGCGCCCGCGCGACCCTGATCCGCCACCGGGCCCCGCGCTGATCCACTTCTGGTGACATCTCTCACGCCCCCGCTCCCCCGCCGGGGAACGGAACCACCGCGCACTCCTTCCCTCCAATCCCCTTTCCGGGCACGCCCCTTGGGAACCGCGGCGGCCGGGCCGCGCGGACGGTCCGATGACTGACCATTCTTCAATTTCGCCGCTCCGCACTGACAATCGGTCGGTGCGCGAGGGCGCGGCCTATGAGCGCACCCGGGCGCAGGTACGTAAGCTGTGGCACGTCACACGGACGACCGGGCAGCGGGGATGGACATGGCGATGATGCGGCTCCGGCGCGAGGACCCGCGTGTCGTCGGCTCGTTCAGACTCCACCGACGGCTCGGGGCGGGCGGCATGGGCGTCGTCTACCTCGGTTCCGACCGGCGCGGCCAGCGGGTCGCGCTGAAGGTGATCCGGCCCGACCTGGCGGAGGACCAGGAGTTCCGGTCACGGTTCGCCCGCGAGGTCTCCGCCGCGCGGCGCATCCGCGGCGGCTGTACGGCCCGGCTGGTCGCCGCCGACCTGGACGCCGACCGCCCGTGGTTCGCGACCCAGTACGTCCCCGGCCCCTCGCTCCACGACAAGGTAAACGAGGAAGGCCCGCTGCTCGCGGCCGAGGTCGCCTCGGTGGGCGCCGCGCTCTCCGAAGGCCTGGTCGCCGTCCACGAGGCCGGGGTCGTGCACCGCGATCTGAAGCCGTCGAACATCCTGCTCTCCCCCAAGGGCCCGCGCATCATCGACTTCGGCATCGCGTGGGCCACCGGCGCCAGCACCCTGACGCACGTCGGGACGGCGGTCGGATCACCCGGCTTCCTCGCCCCCGAGCAGGTGCGCGGAGCCGCCGTCACCCCCGCCACGGACGTCTTCTCGCTGGGCGCCACACTGGCGTACGCGGCGACCGCCGACTCCCCGTTCGGGCACGGCAGCTCCGAGGTGATGCTCTACCGGGTGGTCCACGAGGAGGCGCACCTCCACGGTGTGCCCGACGCCCTCGCGCCGCTCGTTCGGGCCTGCCTGGCGAAGGACCCGGAGGAACGTCCCAGCACCCTCCAGCTCTCGATGCGGCTCAAGGAGATCGCCGCGCGGGAGGCGCAGGGGCTCATCGACAGCCGGCCGCCCGTGCAGCGGACGCGCGGCGGCCAGGAGCCCATGGGTGGCGGGCTGACCGAGCGGTACACGGAGCGGGAGGTCGCCCGCGGCTCGCAGGGCCGGGCGAGCGCGCCCGGGGCGCCGGACGGCTCCGGGCCGCGCCCGGGGGGCGGTGCTTCCCGTACGGGCGGCGCCGGCTCCTCCCGTACCGGCGGAACGTCCGGCCGGACCGGCTCCTCCGGCGGACGCGCGGGGTCCACCCGGCCCCCGCGGCCCCGGGACCCGGCCCGCGGCGCGGGCCGGACGAACGGCCGGCCGGCGTCGGGGCCGCGGACGCGTTCGTCCAAGCTGCGGCCCGCGAACCCGCGGCTGCTGCGGCAGCGGCTGATCGTCTTCGTCGTCGTGACGCTCATCGTCGCGCTGGGGATCGCGGCGGCGCAGCAGCTCTGAGGGGTTCCGCCGGGGGCCCGGGACGCTCCGGGGGTTGTGGCCGGGGCCTTCAGTTCTCCGGGCGGCCCGTCGTGACCGGGTGGAAGGCGACCGCCGCGGCGGCGCCCACGTTCAGCGAGTCCACGCCGTGCGCCATCGGGATACGGACCCAGGCGTCGGCGGAGTCCAGCGCCCGCCGGGACAGCCCGTCGCCCTCCGCCCCGAGCGGCGGTGGAGCGGGTCCGCGCAATATTTCGGCGGATCGCTGGGGCCGGCCACTCTGCCCGGCTTCCCGGGGTCGGGCTTCGGTGCGGGGCCCTGCTCATGCTGCGGATCTTGAGGTCTTCGTGCGCGATGAAGTCGTGCTCACGCACCAGGCTGAGCGCGGTCCTGTGCGCGTGGTCGAGCCGCCGGCGGCGCACGTTGCCGTGGCGAGGGGGCGACGCGTTCCACGGCGCGCCGGTGGTCGCGGGTGCGGTCCCCGGCCTTGCGGCGCGGGTAACGGCTCGGACCGGGTCTGCTCGGCGGTCAGCACGACGAACCACGTACGGCCCTCACGCGTGACCGGCACGGTCCTGACCTTGCCGGTCACCGGCCGGTGCTGGTTGACCTTGACGTGCCCGACGCCCTGGAAGCGCACGCGGGGCACGGGGGCGTGCGGAATCCCACCGGCAGCGGTCCCCGTCCTTGGGGAAGTCCACGGTGTCGCCTGCTGGTGCACTACTCGCCGAAGGTCGCCCCGTCCTCCCTGGTCAACTCACTCAAGGGCGTGTCCTCCCGCCACCTGCGGCAGGAGTTCACCGGCCGCGTCAGCCGCTTCATCATGCACGGCAGGTTCTGGTCCGGCTCCTACTTCGCCGGGTCCTGCGGCGGGCCGCTGAGCATCGTCAAGCAGTACATCGAGCAGCGAAAACTCCCGTCGTAGCCTGCGAGTCGGAGCAGCCCTGAGAACGGATTCTCTCCTCGCCCAGAAGCGGGGATTCCCTCCGAAGAGAGAGATGGACGAGAACAGCGACGGCGAGCACCACGACAAAGCCCGCCTGGAGAAGAACGCGCTGGGCAGAGTTGTCGGGTTCTCCGTTCGGCATGTGGGGATCGACCGGGTCCACCGTCACTCGAAGGCCTGCGCCATCTGCGGGTGCTCGACCTCTCCCACAACGATCTGCCAGAAATCCCTTCAGGGCCGAATAATTTGAGCACCCCTACTGAGGTGCGACTCGACGCTCCGGCCATCACGTCCCTGCCGGATTCCCTCCTGACCTGGCCGACCTTGAGGCGCTCAGCCTTTACAAGAACCAACTGGCATTCGCTCCACATTGACTCCCCGAGCTGACCGAGCTGCGCAGCCTCAAGCACCTTCACGCCCTCGATTCTGGTGACAACCGCCTCAAGGAATTACCTGAGGACATCGGCGAACCGCCCGGCGCCCGATCGCTGTCTCCACGCCGGAAACAACGCTCTCCAGAGCGTCCCCGAATCGTCGTGCAAACTGTCCGACCTGCGATACCTCAATGTCACGGACAACGCACTGACCAGCCTTCCGGTCGGCCTCGGCGGCCGGCCCGTGAGCGGGAGGAATACTTCCGGCTCACGGACCAGGGCATGAGCAGTCAGGACGCGTGTCGGGGCGTCGGGATCAACTACCGGACCGGCATCCCCGATGCGGGCATTCCTTGCGCACGATCGGCCGCATCCCGCCGGCCGGCCCTTGAGGCAGTCGCCGTCGAGTTCGGCCACCAAGGCACCCGCGCGGATCTCACCGCCCGGCTCGGCGGCGGCCGTCCAGGCGGTGGCCGGGCGGTGGTCTTCCGGGCCGTCTCCACCAGCAAGACGTCACCTGCCCGCGAGACCGCCCGCCCGGCCCGCCCTCGAAGCGGTCACGCGGGTAGGAGCCGATACGCTTCTTCACCTGGGAAGCGCCTCCGGCGGCGGCAGGAACAAGGACCTCTGCGATCCTCATTCTTGCTGGTCAGAGGCGCACTTCGGTTGCTTGACCAGCTGTCGGACACCACGCCCTGTGAAAGAGCGAGGCCGGAGGGCGTCCCGGTACTGGTCACGGTGGCCGCTGATGTCGCTGTCGTCGGCAGACATGGGCTCCATGAGGAACGGCACCTTACCGCACGCGCCATGTTCTCCGACCCTGTTTCCCGCCATAGCAGCAAAGAACGGGCCTAACGATCAAAACCAAAATATCAGCATCTATTTGCCGTTAATTCATGCGCCACGTGCGCTTCTTCTCTGATTCCCGCACGTCGATTGTCGAATCATTGTCGAATGAGCCAATCGGCCCGTTCGATATTTCAGTCCCTTCACGGGGGAGTGCGAAAGCTCGGCAGCTCAAGCGCGATCACCGCCCATTTTTGCTTCCAAGGTGACCTGTGACTCCTGCATCATAATTCGGCCAGGCCGGTCGGCCCTTGTTGACGCTCGCTGACCACGAACTGTTAATGTTTCTGCGAACATCCGGCAGATCCGGGTGTTCGCAGAGCTTCGCAGAGGAAGAGAGTCAACTGGTGCGAGCCGCAGGAACTGACGGCGGACCGGAAATCTCCAATCGAATGAAGAAGGCCGACGTGCGCACCCGGGTGCAAGTCCCCGTGCCCATGGGCGGCGGATCGTGGCGGGCTGCAGAAATCGTCAGTTTCAGCGGCCTCGACGACGGACAGGAACACATCGCCCTGGTATTCCCCGGGCCTCCGACAGTATTTCCCGGCCGGGCAGCGGCCCCTCTGGTCCGCCTGCACTCGGAATGCCTGACCGGAGACGTCTTCGGCTCGGCCAGATGCGACTGCGGTCCGCAGCTCGCGGAGTCCATGGAGCAACTGTCGGAATTCGGCGGAGTCCTGCTGTACCTGCGGCAGGAGGGGCGCGGAATCGGCCTCTACAACAAGCTGGACGCCTATCTTATCCAAGACGAGCAGGGTCTCGACACCTACGCGGCCAATCGCGCGCTGAACTTCTCGGACGACTTGCGCGACTACCGTTCCGCCGCGCAGATGCTGAGGGCCCTCGGAATTCCACGGGTGCGTCTTCTGACCAACAATCCGGACAAGGTCAGCCAGCTCTCCTCCCACGGAATCGCCATCGAGGAGACCGTGGCCACGCAGGTGTTCCGAACGGAACACAACGACCGGTACCTGCGTGTCAAGGCCGAGCAGAGTGGTCACACGATCGAACTCATCGGGGAGACTGCATGATCATGCATCGCGGTCCTATCAGCGGTGTCGCCGCCCTCCAGGACAAGTACGTCGCCACCGCCGGCTACGACAACCAGGTCATATGCTGGAACCAGCGCACCGGCGAACCGCTCGCCCGCTCCTTCCATGACCACCTGGCCAACCAGTGCGCCTTCTCGCCGGACGGCCGCTATCTGCTGACCTCGTCCAGCGACTACACGGCCCGCCTCTGGACGGTCCCCGACCTGCTCCTGGTCGCGGTCTTCGCTGCCCACGAGGACGATGTCGAGATGTCGGTCTTCCACCCGCACAGGGAACTGGTCGCAACCGCGTCACGCGACCACCGCGTCCGCGTCTACGACTTCACCGGACGGCTGCTGAACGTCTTCGTCGGTCACACCGCCGACGTCATCTCCGTCGAGTGGACCGCGGACGGCGAGGCACTGATCTCCTCCAGCGACGACGGCACCGTCAAGCGCTGGTCCCTCGCGACGGGCGCCCTCGTCTCCGAGCTGAGCACCGACGGCGTGGAGACCGACACGGTGGCCATCTCCTCCGACGGCACCGTCTACGCGGGCAACGACGAGGGATCCATCATCGTGATCGGTCCCGAGGGACGCACCTCGGTGCCCGCTCACGACGCGGGCATCAAGCGGCTCGTCCTCAACGACCGCCTCCACCTGCTGATCAGCCTCTCCTACGACCGCACCATGCGCCTGTGGGACGTCAGCTCCCGGGAGCCCGTCCCCAGGGACAGCACCGAGCTGCCCGCCGACGTGTGGCCCCGCTCCTGCGCCTTCGCGGGCGACGACCGGCTGGTTTTCGCGACCTTCGGCGCCACCTACCGTGGCTACGACTACCGGACACGGGTCTGGGACGGCACCGAGGTCCCTCAGACAGGCGGCATCAACGCGGTCCTGCCCCGGGCGGACGGCACCGCGCTGACGGTCGGCGACGCCGGCAGCGTACGCCGCGACGGCCGGCCGATCGCGCAGACCGGAAGCCTGTGCAACTTCCTCACCCCCCTCGGTCCGCTGGTCCTGGCGGGCGGCCAGCTCGGCAAGGTCTTCAACGCCCTCACCGGGGACGAGCTCCACCAACACCGCTCGCCCCTGAACTGCGGAGCCACCTTCGAACGCGACGGCGACAAGTACGCGGTTCTGGGCAGCTACACGGGAGAGGGCATCCTGCTGAAGCTCTCCGACAACGATGTCGTCCACGTCGCCGACCTCCCCCTGCACACCAACGCGGTGAAGGGCCTGGCGGTCTCCGGGGACCTGCTCTTCTCCGTCGCCGCCGACACCTCCGCCACCTGGTTCCACCTCCCCACTCTCGAACACCTCGCCACCCTCGAAGAGGGACACGACAAGATCGCCAACGGCTGTGCCGGCCTGGGCGACGGCTGGTTCGCCAGCGTCAGCCGCGACCTGAAGCTCCGGATCTGGAACCCCTCGCGGCAGCCCGAGGTGCTGACCACCCCCCACGTCCACTCCGTGAAGTGCGTGGCCGCGTCCGACGACGGACGACACGTCGCCACCGGCTCCTACGACGGCCGCGTCGCCGTGTACGACCGGCAGTCGGGCACCTGGGCACCCGTCACCCGGCCCACCACGTCCGGCATCTCCTCCCTCGCCTACGACCCTCGGACGGCGGTCTTCCTCGCCAGTTCCTACGACGGCCAGGTGAGCCGCATCCAGCCGTGAGCCCTGCCCCCGCGGATCGGCGCGCCTGAGCCCGCTCGCCGGCAGCTCACGGTAGGGACGGCGCAGGCTGCCGCTCCGTGGCGTCGGCCGGGACGCCGACACCCGACCGACGCTTCGCTCACGACAGAGGAGGAGGACCCGACATGACCGGTTTCCTGATCCCCACCACGGCGCGGGGTGCCGACCGGGTCCCCCTGCCCGGGGACGGATCGGACAGCGCCGCCCGTGTCGTCGTACTGGTGCCCATGTTCCAGGAGTCCGTCGAGACATGCGGGCGCTCCGCGGACGGCATGCTCCGGATGCGTCATCCGCGGGACCGTGTGACCGTCCTGTGGCTGGTGCCCGAGGGAGATGAGCGCAGCGGGCTACCCGCCCGCACCGCCTTCGAGGACCTGGCCACGGCGGGGTTCGACCCCCGGTCCGGCGTGCTGGCCGTACCGGACATGCAGCCCAAGGGGCGTGCTCTGAACCACGTACTGCCCCAGCTCGACGGGTACGACATTGTCCTGTTCCTGGACGCGGACGTGGTCCCCGGACCCACCCAGGTCACTGAAGCGGTCCGCGCGTTCGACGAGGGCGCGGACATCGTGGAGGCCTTCGAGTTCCACGAATCGCGCAACTGGGTGGGCCGGGCCATCGCCGCGGAGAACGCCACCCACCTGGCCTCTATGATGTTCCTGCAACAACGCATGCGGACCGCGTTCCTTCAAGGCAGCTCCCTCTACGTCAGCACCGCCTTCCTCGCGAAAGCAGGCGGCTTCATCGAGGACGAGGCCGAGGAGTGCTTCGTCTGGTCGATGTTCGCCAGCCGGCTCCAACCGGAGATCCGCTTCCTGGAGACCGTCTCCTACGGAGCCCCGGTCGAAGAGCTGGGCCTGGCTCTGCGCCAGCGGGTGCGCTGGCTGCGCGGCCAGCTCGCCGCCCTGCGCCACCTGACCGACCACCGGCTCCCGGTCACCGGACGGCTGGCCCTCGGCGTGACGGGCGCGAGCATCGCGGCCCAGCTCCTCGTTCCGCCCGCCCTCCTGCTGTCCCGGCCGCGAAGCCGCCTACGGCGGGCCGCGGCGGCCGCGGCCCTGCTCGAAGGCGTACGGATAGCCCGTACGGCCGCTTCGCCCCAGTGGCGGCAACTGGGCATCCAGGAAGGCTGGTTCACCCTGCTGGCCTTCGAGCTGATACAAGGTGCCGCGGGGTGGCGGGCGGTCTGGGAGATGGCCACCGTGAACAAGGTGTGGCACAGCGTCCGGGACAGCGGGTAGGACAAGGTTGCCCCCGGAAGAACACAGAAAGCAGGCGGTGCACGACATGACAGCGAGCAGCGTTCCCCCCGTCGCATGGGTGACCGTCCCCGAAGGGGTACTGGTACGGGGGACCGACGAACGGGACGTCCCAGCACTGGTGCGCCGCCACGCGGACCTCGACCTGCCGCAGGACTGGTTCCTCAAGGAGTGCCCGCAGAAGGAGATCCTGGTCCCCGGCTTCGCCATGAGCCGGACTCCGGTCACCTGGGCTCAGTGGGCGGTCTTCGCCGACGAACACACCCTGGAAGCACCGCCCAGCGGCCCCGACGACCATCCCGTGGCGGGAGTCACCTGGCAACAGGCCACGGACTTCTGCGCCTGGCTGGCCGAGCGGACCGGACTGCCCGTGCGGCTCCCGACCGAGACTGAATGGGAGCGCGCCGCACGCGGCGGCGACGACCGTGAGTACCCCTGGGGCAACGGATTCGACGCCGCACGGGCCAACCTGCTTCCGCTCGGACTGAACGGCACGTCCCCCGTCGCCTCCTTCCCGTCCGGCGCCAGTCCCTTCGGCCTCCTCGACATGGCGGGCAACGTCGACGAGTGGACCGCGACACCCTACGAGCCCTATTCCGGCGCGCCCGGCGGCGTGGCCCCCGAGGAGACCTGGGCGAGCGACCGGCACGTGACGCGCGGCGGCTCGTGGCGCCACAACCGCGACCTCGCGCGGTGCGCCCGCCGGCACGGCGCCTACGACCCGATCCCCCACGACACCGGCTTCCGCCTCGTGATCAGCACCTGAACTCTTACCCGAAGGAGAGTCCGTGACAGACGCGGTGAGCGGAGACACCTTCTACGACCTGCCAGGGGTCTCGGAGGAGTACCTCCGGCGGAGGTCGCAGACCGGGCATCCGAACGACCTCATGGAAGAGCCGTACGTGCGCGAGCTGATGGGACCGGTGACCGGGCGCTCCTTCCTCGACCTCGGCTGTGGGGACGCCAGGTTCGGACGGGCGCTCCTGGACGAGGGGGCCGAACGCTACGTGGGCGTCGACGCCTCGCGCCGCCTGCTGGAGCACGCGCCCCCGGCGACCGATCGGCTCCGGGTTCAGCACGCGACTCTGCGGGACTGGCGCCCCGAGCCCGGCAGCGCCGACGTCGTCACCGCCCGCATGGTGCTGCATTACCTCCCGGACCTGGGGGACCTGTTGGAGCGCGTACGGAGCGCCTTGCGGCCTGGCGGCGCCTTCGTCCTCTCTGTCGAACACCCCACGCTGACCAGCTGTTACGACCTGGCGGACCAGGAGGACTTCCCCCGCTCATGGCTGGTGCGCGACTACTTCCGGCCCGGGCCCCGCCCGCTGCACTGGCTGGGCGGCACCGTGGTCAAGCACCACCGCAGCATCGAGGACTACCTGACCTGCCTGGAAGGAGCAGGTCTGCGCCTCGCCGCGCTCCGGGAGGGACGGCCCCGGAACGGCACCCTCGACGAGGAGACCCTGCGCGCACGTCAGCACGTCCCGATGTACCTGATCGTCAAGGCCGTCCTGCCCGCGGACCGGGCCGGTGCCGCCCAGTCCTGGACCGTGCCCTAGGCCCTGTCTGACAAATAGCGCCGTCCGCCCGCAGGGCGGGGCTCGCGGTGTCTGGCGCGTGCAATCGCAAGGCGGAGGATCGCCCGTGTACTGGACGTACTCGGGCGACTCCGACAACGCAGCGAGTGTGCGTGCCAGGCGTCGCGAGCCAGGCGGGATTTGTCAGACAGGGCCTAGGGCGTGGGGCGCCGGAACAGACGCACGGTTACGGCGCCCGCGCCACCACTTTCCTGCCCGTCGGCCGGAAGCCGACCTCGAACAGACCGGCCCGGGGAGGGGCATGAAGGCGATCGATGTGCGCTACCTGCGCAAGGAGTACCGGATACCGGAGAAGGACCCCGGACTGGCGGGCACGGTCAGACACTTCGTGCGGCCCCGACACCGCACGAAGGTGGCCGTCGACGCGGTCAGCTTCGAGGTGGAGCCCGGCGAGGCCATCGGCTACCTCGGCTCCAACGGGGCCGGTAAATCCACCACCATCAAGATCCTCACCGGGCTGATGTCGCCGACGAGCGGCTCCGTCCAGGTCAACGGACTCGAACCCCACCGGGACCGCCAGAAGTATGTGCGCGAGATCGGAGCGGTCTTCGGACACCGCACCGGTCTGTGGTGGGACCTGCCCGTCACCGACTCCTTCAGAACCCTCAGCCGCATGTACGAGATCCCCGCCGCGACCTACCGGGCCAACCTGGAGCTCTTCACCGACCTGCTGGACCTCGCGGAGATCCTCCCCGTCCCGGTACGCCAGCTCTCCCTGGGCCAGCGCCTGCGGGTCGACCTGGCCGCCGCGCTCCTCCACAACCCCCGCCTGATTTTCCTCGACGAGCCCACCAACGGCCTCGACGTCAACTCCAAGGCCGTCGTACGCCGCTTCATCCGCCTGCTGAATCAGCAGCACGGCGTCACCGTCTTCCTCACCAGTCACGATATGGCCGACATCGAGGGCATCTGCGACCGGCTGATCATCCTCGACAACGGCCGGAAGGTCATCGACGACGGCGTCGACGGCGTCAGACGGCGGCTCACCACCACACGGCGCCTCCTGGTCACTCTGGCCCGGGAGGAGGACACCGCCGCGGTGGTGTCCTCGCTGCGCGCCTCCACCGGCATCGACTGCACGGTGACGGACCGGCACCAGATCTCCTGCGAGTTCGACCCCGGGAAGACCAGCGCCGCCCACCTCGTCGGTCTCGCCATGCGCGACCACGAGGTCGTCGACATCGAACTGCGCGAACCCACCCTCGAACACGTCGTCCAGCGGCTCTTCGCACAGCCCCCGCCCGTACCCCAGGACCACGGGTGATGTCCTCCTTGGGTGCGTTCCGCGCCCTGTTGAGCGCGGCCGTCCAGGAAGCCTTCATGTATCGGGGCCGGTACGTGGTGGGCGTGCTGGTCGGCCTGGTCCAGATATCGGTCCTCTTCTTCATCTGGCGCGCCATCATGAGGGACGGGCAGAGCCAGGCCGGCTACGACTGGCCGCAGATGCAGACCTATCTCCTGCTCTCGTTCCTCCTCAGTCTGCTCCTCTCCTTCGGCACCGAACAGCGGGTCTCCGCCAGCATCCGTGACGGCAACGTCTCGATGGACCTCCTCAAACCGGTGCACTACATGACGCTCCGCGTCGCCGAACTGACCGCTTCCGTACTCATCGAACTGCTCTCCGCGGGCCTGTGCCTGCTGCTCGCCGCGCTCACCGTGGTGCGGGCCGTACCCCCCGAGGAAGGCTCGCAGGCCCTCCTTGCCCTCTCCCTCTTCCTCGCGGTGGCGCTGAAGGCCGCCATCGCGGTCACCACCGGGGTCCTGTGCTTCTGGACGACGAACGTCATCGGACTCATCCGGTGCCGGCAAGCCGTGGCACTGCTCCTGTCCGGCTCGATGTTCCCCCTCCCGATGCTCCCTGACTGGTTGCAGACCATGGCCTGGGCGCTGCCCTTCCAGGGCTCCTTCCACACCCCGATGGTCATCTACTTCGGCCGCACGGGCACGGCGGAAGCCGTCGGCCTGGTCGCCCTCCAGATGCTGTGGCTCGCCGCCCTGGTCGGGGCGACCCGCCTCCTGCTGAACCACGGATTCCGACGGATGGACACCTATGGCGGGTGAACGACGCACACCTCATCTGGCGCACTTCGCGCTGCTGCTCTCGCTCCAGTACCGGGCCAAGTCGGCCTACCGCGCCGACCTCTTTCTCCAGATCCTCGCCGCACTGCTGCGGCAGGGCGTCTGGCTCGTCCTCATGCTGGTGCTGCTGGGCCGCGCACCGGTCATGGACGGGTGGAGCGCCTGGAAAATGATCTTCCTGTACGGGCTGGCGACCGTCCCGCTGGGCCTCAACGTCCTGCTCTTCGACGGCGTGTGGCAGCTGACGGACCTCATCCGCCGGGGCGAACTCGACACCCTCGTCCTGCGCCCGGTCGATCCGGCCCTCCAGCTCTTCACCCGCGACGTGAGCCTGCACGGATGCGGCGACCTCGCCGTCGGCCTGCTCGCGATAGGCCTCGCCGCCGACCACCTCCCGATGGCCTACGGCCTGTGGACGCTCCCCATCCTGTTCGTGTGCGTACTGTCGGGCGCGGTGATCTACGGCTCCGTCAACCTGGCCTCGGCCTCCCTGGGGTTCTGGTTCCGCGAACTGCACAACATCCCCTTTCTCGTGCAGCAGTTCACCGACCTGGCCCGGTTCCCTCTGGGCCTTTATCCGCGCCCGCTGGCCGCGGTCTTCTTCTTCCCGATCCCCTTCGCCTTCGTCACCTACCTGCCCGCCGTCCTGCTCACGGAAGGCGGTCCTCTCCCCTACCTCGCGGCGGCACCGGCCGCCGCCCTCATCATCCACATGCTGGCCAGACTCGTTTTCCGCCGTGGGTTGCAACGGTACGAGAGCGTCAGCAATTAGAGCCGTTCCAAGGAGAGTGCGTACCGATGAAGTTCACTGACGGTTACTGGCTGCTGCGCGACGGCGTGGAGGTCTCCTCGCCCGCGGAGGCGTACCGGATCGACGCCGACACGGACGCGCTGACGGTGCACGCCCCGGTCCGGGAGATCCGGGGCAAGGGCGACCTCACGATGGGGCCCGTCGTCACTGTGCGCTGCACGAGCCCCATGCCGGATGTCATAGCGGTGGACGTCACCCACTTCTCAGGCGGGCGCCCGCGCGGCCCCGAGCTGGAACTCGCCGTCGACAAGGAGACCCTCGTCGAGGTGTCCGTGGACGACGAGGCGGCTCGGCTCACCAGCGGTTCGCTGTCCGTCCGCTTCGCCCGCGACAAACCCTGGCGGATGGACTTCCTGGCCGAGGGACGCCTCCTGACCAGCAGCGGAGCCGGCTCGATGGCCGTCGTCGAGGACAACGGCCGCTCCTACGTGCGCGAACAACTCGTCCTCGGCGTGGGGGAGCACGTCTACGGCCTGGGGGAGCGCTTCGGCCCCCTGGTCAAGAACGGCCAGACGGTCGACATCTGGAACGAGGACGGCGGCACCTCCACCGAACAGGCCTACAAGAACATCCCGTTCTATCTGACGGACGCCGGCTACGGAGTCTTCGTGCACCACACGGGGAGGGTGTCCTTCGAGGTCGCCTCGGAGTCTGTGGCGCGCGTGCAGTTCAGCGTGCCGGGCCAGTCCCTGCGCTACTACATCGTTCACGGACCCACGCCGAAGGAGATCCTGCGCCGCTACACCGCGCTCACGGGCCGCCCGGCACCGCTGCCCGCCTGGTCCTACGGTCTGTGGCTGTCGACCTCCTTCGTCACCTCCTACGACGAGAAGACCGTCACCTCCTTCATCGACGGCATGGCCGAGCGGGAACTGCCCCTGTCGGTGTTCCACTTCGACTGCTTCTGGATGCGCGAACTGCAGTGGTGCGACTTCACCTGGGACGAACGTGCCTTTCCCGATCCGGAGGGCATGCTGACCCGCCTCAAAGCCCGCGGCCTGAAGGTCTGCGTGTGGATCAACCCCTACATCTCGCAGTTCTCGCCGCTCTTCTCCGAGGGCGCGGAGCACGGCTACCTGCTGCACCGGCCGAACGGCGACGTCTGGCAGTGGGACAAGTGGCAACCCGGCCTTGCTGTGGTCGACTTCACCAACCCGGAAGCCCGCGCATGGTTCGCCGACAAACTCGGCGCACTGCTCGACATGGGAGTGGACTCCTTCAAGACGGACTTCGGCGAGCGCATCCCCTTGGACGTGGAGTACTTCGACGGCTCCGACCCCGAGCGGATGCACAACCACTACGCCTATCTCTTCAACCAGACCGTGTTCGACCTCATCGAAGAACGGCGGGGACGCGGCGAGGCCGTCCTGTTCGCGCGTGCCGCCTCCGGAGGCAGCCAGCAGTTCCCCGTCCACTGGAGCGGTGACTGCGAGGCGACCTACGCCGGCATGGCCCAGTGCCTGCGCGGCGGCCTCTCCCTGGCCCTGTCCGGATTCGGCTACTGGAGCCATGACATCGGCGGCTTCATCGGCGCCCCGGACCCCGACGTGTTCAAACGGTGGATCGCCTTCGGGTTGCTCTCCTCCCACAGCCGCCTGCACGGAGGCGGCTCCTACCGGGTTCCCTGGATGTTCGACGAGGAGTCCGTCGACGTGCTGCGCACCTTCACCCGGCTGAAGATGCGCCTGATGCCATACCTGGCCGGCACAGCCGAGCAGGCGCACACCGAGGGCCTGCCGATGATGCGCCCCATGGTCATGGAGTTCCCCGACGACCCAGGCTGCGCCTACCTCGACACCCAGTACATGCTGGGTGAGTCTCTTCTGGTCGCCCCCGTGTTCTCCGCCGACGGCACCGTCCGCTTCTACGTGCCCGAGGGCAGCTGGACCAGCCTCCTGACCGGCGCAATCGTCGAAGGACCCGGCTGGATCGAGGAGACCCACGCCTTCGACAGCCTGCCGGTCCTGGTCAGGCCCGGGACGGTGCTCCCCTTGGGTGCCGTTCAGGACCGCCCCGACTACGACTACGCCACGGGTGTCGTACTGAGGATCTACCCGCTCCGAGGCGACGTGTCGGCCACCACCAGGATCGTGACACCGCAGGGAGACCTCTCCGCGCTCTTCAGCGTCGAACACGACAGCGGCCTCACACGCGTCACCGCGGACCGGCCGGTGCGGGACTGGGCGTTGCTCCTGGTGGGCGGATCCGTCCCCACGACCGTGCACGGCGCGACCGTGGAAGTGGTCCCGGAAGGAGTCCTCCTGCGCGCCGTACCGGACACACTCGTGATCGAGGCCGGAGTATCTTGACCCGCGGCCAAGGACCCCGCAGGCGGTGGCCGCGTCCACGAGGCGTACGGGCAAGCCCTCCGCGGCGACGCCGACGACAGTGAGCGTGCCATCGTCTCCCCGCGCAACGCTCTCTCCGGCATCGGCTCCGGCCCCGCTCCGTGGGGCGTGTGGCTGAACACCTCGTACGTCGAAATCCACCGAGACCACGGCGTCCACCTTGCACGGCACGCTGTGGCGCCTGGCCTGAGCCCGCGATACGGAGCGGGCCGCCACGGTCGGCGTGCACACAATCACCGTCAGGGCCGACAACGGCACCGGGCGAACCACCAACGAACTCGCCCGGCTCGACAGGGCCTTGATTCCTGGCAGCGCCGATCCTCGGTCCCCGAGTTCCGCGCCACCTTCGACGCCACTCCCGCCCCGAGACCGGAACGGATGTCTGATTTGACGACCGCCCGCCCGTACGTCGTGCTCTCCGCCGCCATGTCGGTCGACGGCTACCTGGACGACACCACCTCTGAGCGACTGCGCCTGTCCAACGCACCGGACTTCGACCGGGTCGACCAGGTCCGCGCAGAGGCGGACGCCATACTGATCGGCGCGACCACCATGCGCCGGGACAGCCCCCGCCTGCTGGTGAACAGTGACGAGAGGCGCGCGCGGCGCGTGGCCGACGGCAGGTCGGAGTACCCGCTCAAGGTCACGGTCACCCGGTCCGGCGACCTCGCCGCCGACCTGAAGTTCTGGCATTACGGCGGCGACAAGCTGGCCATCACCGTGGACGCCGCGGTGGAGAAGGTTCGCGCCACGCTCGGGGACCTCGCAGACGTCGTCAGCGTCGGGCCCGACCTCGACTGGGGCTTGGTCCTCGATGAGCTCGGACATCGAGGCATCAAGCAGCTCATGGTGGAGGGCGGCGGCTCGATCCACACCCAGCTCATGGCCGCGGACCTCGCCGACGAAATGCACCTTGTGATTGCGCCGCTGCTGGTGGGGCAGCCGGAGGCAGCTCGTTTCCTGGGCGCGGCAGACTATCCGGGTGGGTCGAACGCCCGGATGAAGGTGTTGGAGATCCGAGCGATCGATGACGTCGTGCTCGTCCGCTACGCACCCAAAGAGCGCGGCTGATGTACTCGCCCGACCGGGACCAGGACCTGCGCTGGATGCAACGTGCGATTGCCCTGGCCGCGCTGTGCCCACCGGCCGCCGGGGCTTACTCGGTCGGCGCGGTCATCGTCAGCGAGGACGGCACGGAACTGGCGTCCGGCTATTCGCGGGAGGCCGACCCTCACGAGCACGCTGAAGAGGCCGCACTCGCGAAGCTGCCCGCCGGCGACGCACGCCTGGCCGGAGCAACGATCTACAGCACGCTGGAGCCGTGTTCCCAGCGGCGCTCGCCGCGTACCCCCTGTACGCAGCGCATCCTTGAGACCGGCGTCCCCCGGGTCGTCATTGCTTGGCGGGAGCCATCGCTGTTCGTCGACGACTGCGTCGGTGTCGAGCAGCTGGCGGCGGCCGGGGTCGTTGTGGAGGAACTTCCCGAACTCGCGTCAGCGGCAAAGGAAGCGAATTCACACCTGGGCAGGCTTCCGTGACAGGAGTCAGCACCGAACCAGCACCGGAAGTGGTTTCCTCGGCCTTCCTGTTCGAGCCCACCGGGACACCGACCGTGGGCGATCGCCACGACGAGATCCCGGAGCACGTGGACCCGACGACCGGACACGCACTCAACACCTGACCCGAGAGGCTTCGGACACGCCCCTGCCCATGGAGTCGGCCCATCACCGGGTCGGGGGGTGTCGATCCCGCCCGGCGAGACCGAGTTCGGAGCGCCGCAGCAGGCGGGCCCGTGATCCTCGTCCTCCGGGGTCAGTCAGACCGCGGCCGGGTGGCGTAGAAGGCGACAGCTGAGGCAGCGGCCACGTTCAGGGAGTCGACACCTGCGTCCATCGGGATGCGTACATGCTCGTCAGCAGCCCGTAGCGCTCCGGCCGACAACCCCTCCCCCTCCGTGCCCAGCATCAGAGCCAACTTCTCGTAACGGCGGCCGGCGAGCTCGTCAAGAGAGAGGGAACTCGCCGAGAGGGCGAGGGCCGCGAGCACGAAGCCGTCCTTCCGGACGACATCGGCGTCACGCGGCCATGACTCGAACCTGGCGTACGGGACCGCGAGGACGGCCCCCATGGACACCTTCACAGCCCGCCGGTAAAGGGGGTCGGCACAGCGCGGGGTGAGGAGCACGGCGTCCACTCCCAGAGCCGCCGCATTACGGAAGGCCGCACCCAGATTGGCGTGATCGACGATGTCCTCGAAGATCGCGATACGACATTGACCAGCACGTTCTTGTAGACCCAAAGGCGACACCGCGCCGATGTCGGGGTGGTCGTCGACCGCCTTCATGGCGGCGACACGGCGGGCCGTACGGAGCACGTCGGTCACGGCGGGCAGCGGCTTGCGTGCCATGGAGGCGAGGGCGCCGCGGTGCACGTGGTAGCCGGTGACCCGCTCGGCGAGTTCGGGGCTGACCGCGTAGACCGGTGCGGACGCCCCGTCGATGACGTCGCGCATGGTGTCGACCCACTTGGCGGAGAGCAGCATCGACCGCATGGCGTAGCCGGCCTGGGCGGCCCGGCGGATGACCTTCTCACCCTCCGCGATGAACAGTCCCTCGGCGGGCTCGCGCCGGCGCCGCAGTTCGACGTCGGTCAGCCCGGTGTAGTCGCTCAGGCGCGGGTCGTCGGGGTCCTCGACGGTGATGAGTTCGGCCACGGGGTGGTACTGCCCTGTCCTGTTGTGGGGTGGGGGTGTCAGTGGCCGTCGCCCAGTGCGACCACGTCGCCGATGACGATGACGGCGGGGGGACGCACCTCCTCGGCCCGCACGACCTCCCCCACCGTCGCGAGCGTGGCGTCCACGCGGCGCTGGGCGGCTGTCGTGCCCTCCTGGACCAGTGCGACGGGGGTCTCGGGGGCCTTGCCGTGCTCGATCAGCGCCCGCGCGATGGAACCGATCTTGTCGACGGCCATCAGCAGGACGAGCGTGCCGCGCAGCCGGGCGAGCGCGGCCCAGTCGACCAGCGACCGGTCGTCGTCCGGGGCGACATGGCCGCTGACGACGGTGAACTCATGGGCGACACCGCGGTGCGTGACGGGGATCCCGGCGGCGCCCGGCACGCTGATCGAGCTGGAGATGCCGGGCACGACCGTGCACGCTATGCCGGCCGCGGCGAGCGCGTGCGCCTCCTCCATGCCCCGGCCGAAGACGAACGGGTCGCCGCCCTTGAGCCGGACGACGGCCTTGCCCGCCTTGGCGTGCTCGATCAGGGCGGCGTTGATGGCCTCCTGGGCCATGAAACGGCCGTACGGGATCTTCGCGGCGTCGATCACCTCGACGTGCGGCGGCAGCTCGTCGAGGAGATCGCGCGGGCCGAGCCGGTCGGCGATGACGACGTCCGCCTCGGCGAGCAGCCTGCGGCCCCGCACGGTGATCAGGTCCGGGTCGCCGGGACCGCCTCCGACCAGGGCGACACCGGGGGTACGGGTGCGGTGGTGCGGTGCGGCGAGCGTGCCGTCGCGCAGCCCCTCGACGATGGCGTCGCGCACGGCGGCGGAGCGGCGCGGGTCGCGCCCGGTGAGCACGGCGACGGTGACGCCCTCGCTGCGGCCGGTCGCGGGGGTCCAGGCGGTGGCGGCCTCCGCGTCGTCGCTGCGCACGCACCAGACCCGGCCGCGCTCGGCCTCGGCGGAGGCGACGCGGTTGGCCTCGGGGTCGCTGGAGGCGACGAGCGCGTACCAGGCGCCGGCCAGGTCACCCTCCTCGTACCGCCGCCGTTCCCAGCGGATCTCCCCGGCCGCCGCCATGGCCTCGACGGACGGCTTGGCCGAAGGTGAGACCAGCACGATGTCGGCGCCCGCGGCGATGAGCGACGGCAGCCTGCGCTGCGCGACCTGGCCCCCGCCGACGACGACGACGCGCCGCCCGGAGAGACGGAGTCCTACGGGGTAGGCGGGGTGGTCGGCGTGCTGGGCCATGTGGGCGGAGGCTCCTCGGGCGGTGGGACGTGACGAAGGGTGCGGGTGGGGAGAGGGGTACCGAACAGCTTACGCGGCGGGGCTGTGGGCGCTCGTGGGCCGCCTCGCCGCTCGCTGCCCCACCACGAGCGGCGAGGCCGCGGGCGGCGAGCGCGAGCGGTGGGGTACGGGTACGTGGCCGGGGGCGGTACGGGTACGTGGCCGGGGGCGGTACGGGTACGTGCCCGGGGGCGGGTGCCGGGGTCTCCGGAGGCCCCGCCCCCTCCCGCCGGTGGGCACACCGCTCGCCGCCACCGGTCGGGAAGGGGGCCGTACGGGTTACTTCTCCGTCACTCCTGCCGAGTCGAACGTCGCCACCTCGTGCATCGCCCGTGCCGCGCTCTGGATCACCGGCAGGGCCAGCAGCGCGCCCGTGCCCTCGCCCAGGCGGAGGTCCAGGTCGACCAGGGGGCGCAGGCCGAGCTTGTTCAGGGCCGCCATATGGCCCGGCTCCGCGCTGCGGTGTCCCGCGATGCAGGCCGCCAGGGCCTCCGGGGCGATCGCGCGGGCGACCAGTGCCGCCGCGCCCGCGCTGACGCCGTCCAGGATCACCGGTGTACGCAGCGACGCGCCACCCAGCAGGAAGCCGACCAGCGCCGCGTGTTCCAGCCCGCCGACGGCCGCGAGGACGCCGATCGGGTCTGCCGGGTCCGGCTGGTGGAGGTCGAGGGCCCGGCGGACCACATCGACCTTGCGGGCGTGCATCTCGTCGTTGATGCCGGTGCCCCTGCCGGTGACCTCCGCCGGGTCCTGCCCGGTGTAGACGCAGATCAGCGCGGCCGAGACCGTCGTGTTGGCGATGCCCATCTCACCGGTGAGCAGCGCCTTGTTGCCCGCGGCCACCAGATCGCGGGCCGTTTCGATGCCGACCTCGATCGCCGCGAGGACTTCCTCGCGGCTCATCGCGGGGCCGGCCGTGAAGTCGCCCGTGCCCGGGCGGACCTTGCGGGGCAGCAGGCCCGGGGTGGCCGGGAAGTCGCCCGCCACGCCCACGTCCACGACGCAGACCTCCGCGCCGACCTGGTTCGCGAACGCGTTGCAGACCGCGCCGCCGGCCAGGAAGTTGGCGACCATCTGGCCGGTCACCTCCTGCGGCCACGGGGTCACCCCCTGCGCGTGCACCCCGTGGTCGCCCGCGAAGACCGCGACGGCGGCCGGTTCGGGGATGGGGGGCGGGCAGAGCCGGGAGAGGCCGCTGAGCTGCGCCGAGATGATCTCCAGCATGCCGAGCGCGCCGGCCGGCTTCGTCATCCGTTTCTGGCGCTCCCACGCCTCCCCCAGAGCCTTGGCGTCCAGCGGGCGGATTCCGGCGACGGTCTCCTGGAGCAGGTCGTGCGGCTCCTCGCCCGGCAGGGCGCGGCGGCCGTACGTCTCCTCATGGACGACCCAGGACAGGGGGCGGCGCTTCGACCAGCCCGCCTGCATCAGTTCGGGCTCCTCGGGGAACTCGTCGACGTAACCGACGCACAAGTACGCCACGACTTCGAGGTGTTCCGGCAGGCCCAGTACGCGGACCATCTCACGCTCGTCGAAGAAGCTGACCCAGCCGACGCCGAGGCCTTCGGCGCGGGAGGCGAGCCAGAAGTTCTCCACGGCGAGGGCGGAGGAGTACGGGGCCATCTGCGGCTGGGTGTGCCGGCCCAGGGTGTGCCGGCCGCCGCGGGTCGGGTCCGCGGTGATGACGATGTTCACCGGGGTGTCGAGGATGGCCTCGATCTTCAGTTCCTTGAACTGCTTGGCCCGGCCCTTGGGCAGCGACTTGGCGTAGGCGTCGCGCTGACGCTGTGCCAGCTCGTGCATGGACCGCCGGGTCTCGGCGGAGCGGATGACGACGAAGTCCCAGGGCTGCGAGTGGCCCACGCTGGGCGCGGTGTGCGCGGCTTCCAGGACGCGGAGCAGTACCTCGTGCGGGATGGGGTCGGAGCGGAAGCCGTTGCGGATGTCGCGGCGCTCGCGCATCACACGGAGTACGGCGTCCCGCTCGGCGTCGTCGTAGCCGGAGGGGGCCGCCGTGCCCTCCTCGCCTTCCTGGTTCTCGTGGCTCTCCTGGACCTCTTGAACCTCTTGAACCTCGTGGCTCTCCTGGCCTTCTCGGACCTGCTGCTGGGTCGGCTCGGGTGCCTCGCCGGGGACCACCGGGGCGGGCGCGGGGTCGGGGGACGGCGGCGCCTCTGCCGCTGCGGGCTGCGGCTCGGGCACCGGCTCCGCCACGGGTTCGGGGGCCGGAGCCGGCGCGGGTTCGGGCGCGGCCTCCACGACGGGCTCGGTGGTCGGCTCGGGCGCGACCTCCGCCACGGGCTCGGGCTCCACCACGGGTTCCGGGACCAGTTCGGGTTCGGGCGCGACCGCCGCCACGGGTTCGGGCGTCGGCTCGGGTTCGGGCGCGAGTTCCACCACGGGTTCGGGGGCCGGAGCCGGCGCGGGCTCGGCGGCGGCTTCGGGCCGCGGTGCGAGTTCCGGCTCCGGTGCGGGCTGCGGCTCCGGCTCCGGCTCCTGAGGGGGTTCGGGGGCCGCCGCTACGACCGGCTCGGGCTCGGGCTCCGCGACGGGGGCGGGTGCCTCCTCGGCCACCGGCTCCGGCTCCGGCTGGGGGGCCGGGACTTCGGCTGCGGGCTCGGGTGCGGGAGCGACCGGCTCGGGTGCGGGAGCGACCGGCTCGGGCTCAGAGGTCGGCTCGGTGGCGACCGCGGCGGGCTCGGTCACGGGCTGAGGCTCCGGTTCCGGGGCCGCGGGCTCCTCGACCGCCACCACCGGCTCCGGTTCGGGGGTTTCCCCGACCGCCGGGGGCTCCGTCACCGCGGCCGGCTCGGGCTGGGGCTCGGGTTCGGGGACGACCGTTTCCACGGGGGTCTCCGGCGCCGCCTCCGCCACGGCGGGCGTCTCCGGTTCGGGGGCCGCGGGCGGTGCCTGGGTGCGGGGGCGTACGCGGACGGCTTGCGTCGGCGCGCCGGCCGGACCCCGGTCGGCGAGTGAGCGGACCACGCCGCCCGTCGGGTCGGGCACCGGCGGACCCATGTGCAGCGGGCGGCGCGGCGGAGCCGGCGCGGTCGCGGGGGCGGGGGCCGCGGCGGGCGGCGGGACGCGTACGCCGTTCAGGTCGACCGAGCCGGAGTCCCGGCCACCGGTCTCGTGCGCACCCGGCTGGTGCGGGACCTGCGGCTCGGCCCCGGGCTCCGCGGGCTCCTCCGTCCCGGGCGCGGCGACCGCGACCGGGGGGTGCTGCTCCTGCGGTTCGGGCTGCCCGGCCTGCGCGGGGGCCTCGGGCGCCTCCGGCGGGACCTGGGGCTCTACCTGTGACACCGGCTCCGTCATCGGCGCCGGCTGTTCTATGGGAGGCACTTGCTGCTGGACGGGCACCTGTGCGGCGGCGTACTCCTCCGGGGCGGCGTACGGGGCCGCGGGGGCGTAGGCCTCCGCGGGCGCGTACGTCTCGGGCGCGGCGGCGTACGTCTCCGGGGCGGCGTAGCCCTCGGGGACGCCGTACGCCTGCTGGGGCGCCGTCGCGTAGGTCTCGGCCGCGTACCCCTCCGGTGTCGCGTAGGCGGCGTGCGGATCCGCCGGGACGACCTGGGGGTCGCTCCAGCCGCCCTGTGAACTCGGCATCAGCAGCAGGTCTTCGTCCTCGGTGGCGGGCCCGGAGGGGGTCAGGTAGGTGTACGTGCCGGGAGCGGGTACGCCCGGCTGCTCCACCATGCCTGCGTTCTCCGGCAGTCCCTCGCCCGGGACCTGGCCGGTGTCAGTCATGCGTACCCCTCGCCCATTGTTTCCGCTCCTTCGGCCCTACCACCGGGGCGCCCGATCCGCGGTCTGTGTCCGGCGCCCGTCAGGAACAACGAGCGTGGGCGCCGCGCGGCACGAATCGCCCCGCGGTCCCCCGTGGTGTCACGGCTTCCCGCGGGCTTGCACAGCCATGGCGGGGATCCGCCACGGCCCGCTGTGGACTGCGCCACGTCGCGCGTCCCCCCGGTCTCCGCTGTACCACATCAGGGCTTAAAACGGGCCCCTTTTCCGGACATTGACGAACGAAGCGACGAACGACCGGCAGCGGTACAACGATCGGCCAGCCTACCCCGCGCCGGGTCGCGGCAGGGTCATGGGGCGAGGTCCTGGCGCCGTCCTGAGACCAGGAAGACGACGGAGCGTTCGCGCTCGGTCCAGCCTCCGGTGTCGAGCGCGACGGACTGGAGGAGGGCGCACTCCACCTCATATCCCCCTCCGGCCAGGGCCGTTCCGACCGCTTCCGCCTCGTCCCTGGTGGCGGCGTGGGTGACGATGCGCTCGGGCCGGCGGTCGGCGCAGGCGATGACGACATCGACACCGCCGCCCCCGATCCGTACGACGTCGGGTTCGGGCAGCCGTTCCAGTACGTGGGGCGCCCGGCCCTGGACGACCTGGAGCTGGACGCCCGCGCGGCGGGCGGCGGCGGCCGTGCTGGCGCAGGCCCCGGGTTCGTCGTCGACGGCGATCACGGCCGCGCCGAAGCGGGCCGCCTCGGCGGCGAGCGCCCCGCTGCCGGAGCCGATGTCCCAGATCAGGTCGCCGGTACGGGCGCCGATCCGGGCGAGCTGGGCGGCGCGCAGCCAGGTGGACTCGCCCTCGTCGAGGTTGATGCCGTACTCCTCGCCGGGCAGCGCCCAACCGCGGCGCTCCGGCGGATAGCCGGGGTCGCGGCCGGCGATCCAGCCGCCGGTGGGGACGAGCGCGGTGCCGATGCCACCGATGGCGATGACGACGTTGGGGTCGCGCCAGACGTGGTCGGCGGCCTTGTCGGAGGTGAGGACGGTGACCTGTTCGCGGTCGGTGCCCAGTTCCTCGCAGATGACGAAGGTGCGGTGGACTCCTTCGAGGAGCAGGGCGAGTTCGGCGGGGCCCGCGCCCGGGGAGGTGAGGACGGCGACCTTGGTGTGCGCGCGGACGACGTTGACGGCGCGGCGCAGCGTACGGCGGTGGGCGACGACGATCTGGGCGTCGTCCCACGCCATGCCGGCCCGGGAGAAGGCGGCGGCCACGGCGGAGACCGCGGGGACGACTTCGACCTCCAGGCCGTGTTCGGGGGCGCGCAGGGCACGTACGACGCCGAAGAAGCCGGGGTCTCCGTCGGCGAGTACGACGGCGGTGCCGCGGTGTCCGGCGATCCTGCGGGCCGCCAGCTCGATGGAGCCGAGCCGGATGCGTTCGGCGCCGGCGGGTATTTCGGGGAGGGCGAGATGGTGGGCGGCTCCGGCCACCAGGGTGGCGGCCGAGAGCGCGGACCTGGCGGCGACGGTGAGGGGCGAGCCGTCCCAGCCGATCACCGTGACGCGGTCGGCCATCGTCGTCAGTCTCCCGAAGGTTGTCGCGGGTGGGGCCCTGCCGCTTCGTACGCCCTGGGGCCGGGCACGACGAGGCACGGTGAGAGTACCTGGCGTGGTGGGGCGGCGGCCGGGCGGAGGTGGTGAAGTTCTGGGGGCGGGAGGGTCAGCGCCAGTCGGGGTAGGAGCTGTAGCCGCCCGCGTCGGCCATCTGGTCGCCGATGCCTTCGAGGTCCTCGGGGAGCAGGCCCCAGACGATGAGGTCGGTGCGGATGTCCGTCCAGCCGCCGTCCTCGGTCTGGGAGCGCGCTATCCAGGCGTTGCGCAGGACGCCCTCGCTGATGCAGCCGATCTTCTGGGCGACCTGCTGGGAGGCGGTGTTGTCGGCGGGGGTGCGCACTTCGATGCGTTCGAACCGCAGGTCGCGGAAGAGCCACTGGGCGACCGCGAGCATGGCTTCGGTCGCGTATCCCTCGCCGCGCGCCCAGGGGGCGGTCACGTAGGCCGCCTCGGTGGCGAGCGCGCGCCAGTTGGTGGAGCGCAGTCGTACGACGCCGACGAGCCGCTGGGTGAGGAACTCGTGGACGGCGAAGGCGATCCCGCGTCCGGTGCGGCGTTCGTTGGGGGCGATTCTCCGGACCCACACCTCGGCGTCCTTGTGGGTGTACGGATGAGGCACGGAGGTCCAGGCCGTGACCATCTCGTCGTTCATCATCTCGATGTGCGCCGGGATGTCCGCGAGTTCGTAGGGGCGCAGCACCAACCGCTCCGTGCTGATGGAAACGTCCGGAAAGGTGGTAGTCATGCGAGCTCCATGCCTCAGTCCGTCGTAAATGCACAGCATGCAGCATCCGGAGGGGATGCGCATGGCCGGGGCGGTACGGATGGGTGTGCCCCGCACACGAAACGTGTGTGCGGGGCACGCGCGGACAAGGACGTTACCGCTGTGACTACTTGGCCGCGCCGAAGGAGGCGATGACCGAGCCGTCGTAGGTGTCGTCGATGTACTTCTTGACCTCGTCCGAGTTGAGGAGCTTCGCGAGCTTCACGACGCGCGGGTCCTTCTCGTTGCCGCGCTTGACGGCGAGGAAGTTGGCGTACGGGTTGCCGTCGGACTTCTCCAGGGCGAGCGCGTCCTCGGCGGGCTTGAGCTTGGCCTCGATGGCGTAGTTGCCGTTGATGACGGCGGCGTCGACGTCGTTCAGGGCGCGGGGCAGTGTGGCGGCCTCCAGTTCCTTGAACTTGAGGCCCTTCGCGTCCTTGACGGAGGAGAGGTTGGCGTCGGTGCCGACGCCGTCCTTGAGCGTGATCACACCGTTGTCGGCGAGCAGCTTGAGCGCGCGGCCCTCGTTGGTGGTGTCGTTGGGGACGGCGACGGTCCGGCCGGCCTTGAGGCTCTTCAGGTCCTTGACCTTGTGGGAGTAGAGGCCGAGGGGCTCCAGCTCGACGTTGACGACGGGCACGATGTCGGTGCCCTTCTTCTTGTTGAAGTCGTCGAGGTAGGGCTTGTGCTGGAAGAAGTTGGCGTCGACCTCGCCGCTCTGGGTGGCGGTGTTCGGCAGGACGTAGTCCGTGAACTCCTTGACCTCCAGCTTGAGGCCGGCCTTCTCCGCCAGGTTCTTCTTGACGAAGTTCAGGATGTCGGCGTGCGGCGTCGGGGACGCGGCGACGACCAGCGGCTTCGAGGGGTCGGCGGAGGCTCCGGCCGCGGAGGCGCCGCCGCCGGGGTCGGAGGAGGTGCCGCAGGCGCTGAGGCCGAGGGCGAGGGCCGTGGTGACGGCCGCGGTCGCGGTGATCTTGAGCGTGGTACGCACGAAGAGTGCCTCTTTCCGGTGATGCGGGTGGCCTGGCCCGGACAAGGAGTGCGGGCCGTCGGGGGGTGGTCGGTGGGTTCAGCCGGTGGTACGGCCGCGGCGTGCCAGCAGGCGCCCGGCGCCGTCGCCCAGGAGCTGGATCACGGTGACGATGGCGATCAGCACCACGACGGTGGCGATCATGAAGCCGTTCTCGAAGCGCTGGAAGCCGTAGGTGACGGCCTTGGAGCCGAGCCCCTCACCGCCCACCGCGCCCGCCATCGCGGAGTAGCCGATGAGCACGATGAGGGTGGTGGTGACGGCGGAGACGAGTGAGGGCAGGGCCTGCGGGAGCAGGACCTTGCGGACGATCGTGGGGATCGAGCCGCCCATGGCCTGGACGGCCTCGACGAGCCCGTGGTCGACCTCGCGGATCGCCGTCTCGACGAGGCGCGCGAAGAAGGGGATGGCGCCGATCGCCAGGGGCACGATCATCGCGGTGGGACCGATGAAGGTGCCCACGACCAGGGTGGTGAAGGGGATCAGCGCGATCAGAAGGATCATGAACGGCAGCGAGCGGCCGATGTTGACGATCACGCCGACGACCTTGTTGACCACGGTGTTCTGGAGCAGTCCGCCCTGGTCGGTGAGGACCAGGAGGATACCGAGCGGCAGTCCGCCGGCGATGGTGACGAGCGCGGACCACAGCACCATGTAGAGGGTGTCGACGGTCCCCTGGGAGAGCAGTGGCTGCATTTCCGACCAGGTCACTTGGCATCTTCCTTCACCGGCGCGGGGGTCCGGTCCTGAGCGGGTGCGGGGCTGTCGGGGTCGACGACCTCCGCGTGGAGGCCCTGCTCGCGCAGGAAGCCGATCGGGACGACGTTCTCCTCGTACGTACCGGGGAGCTCGATCCGCATCCGGCCGATCTGGCGTCCGCCGACGGTGTCCATCGCGGCGCCCAGGATCGATATGTCGATGTTGTACGTGCGGGAAAGCTGCGAGATCACCGGCTGGGAGGCGGCCTCGCCCTGGAAGGTGACGTCGAGGACCGTACGGCCGGGGCCCGCGGGCGCGCCGCCCACCGGGAACAGTTCCTGGGCGAGCTGGGAGCCGGGGGTGGCGAGCAGTTCGCCGACCGTGCCGGACTCGATGACGCGGCCCTGGCTCATCAGCGCCGCGGAGTCGCAGATCGTCTTCACGACCTCCATCTCGTGGGTGATGAGCAGGACGGTCAGGCCGAGCTGCCGGTTGAGGTCGCGCAGGAGCTGGAGGATGGAGCGGGTGGTCTCCGGGTCGAGGGCGCTGGTCGCCTCGTCGGAGAGGAGCACCTTCGGGCTGCCGGCCAGCGCGCGGGCGATGCCGACGCGCTGCTTCTGGCCGCCGGAGAGCTGGGAGGGGTACGCCTTGGCCTTGTCGGCGAGTCCGACGAGGTCGAGGAGTTCCAGGGCTCGGCGGTTGCGCTCCTGGCCGGTGACGCCGAGGATCTCCAGCGGGAGTTCGATGTTGTCCTTGACGGTGCGGGAGGACAGCAGGTTGAAGTGCTGGAAGACCATGCCGATCGAGCTGCGCGCGCGGCGCAGCTCCTTGCCGGCCCTGCGGCCCCGGCCGGCCAGCGCGGTGAGGTCCTGGCCGTCGACGGTGACCGTGCCGGCGGTGGGGCGTTCGAGGAGGTTGACGCAGCGGATCAGCGAGGATTTGCCGGCGCCGCTGCGGCCCACGACACCGAAGACCTCGCCCTCGCGGACGTGCAGGTCGACGCCGTCGAGCGCGGTGACCTCACGGCCGCGCGACTGCGCGGACCGGTAGACCTTGGTCAGGCCCGTAGTAGTGATCACAGGGGGTTTCCGTCACTGTCGAGTGCGCGGCGGGGTACGCCGGGCACGGGGCATTCGTCGGTGCCGCGCGCACACCGGCGCGCGGTGGGTGACCGGGGCGCGGCGCGTGCGGGGACAGGCCCGACCGGGCGCGGGCGCGCGGGGAGGCCGGGTCTCGCTTCGGGGCGCGAGGCTCAGGCGGGGGCCCTCAGAAGGAGCACATTCGACACAGACAACGAGCACCGGGCGTCGTGATCGCCTCGGTCGCGGGGTCGCGGTAGCTCGTCGTGGTCATGCGGGCAAGTAAAACAGACACCAGGACGCCCGTCGGGCGGTTGTCCGAATAGCGGAACATTTTGTCGCACCATACGGACGACCCGGCGGCCGGGGCAGGGGCCGGCCGGCCGCCCGGGCCGACCCCGTACACCCTTGTTCCACCTGCTCTGACCTGCGGGGATACGGAAGAACGGGTAGGTGCGACCGGATTCGCGAGCCGTTCGGGGACGGTACGGGGCCGGGGCGCGCCTGTGGTCAAGGCCACGGTCCCGCCGTACCGGGCGCGCGGGCGGCCGCTATACGGCCCCGGGGGTGCCCGCAGCGGGTCTTTTACGCCGTAATACCCTCGGGCCCATGCTTGTCGCCCTGACGGTCGCGGTCTCCGTGACCGCGCTCGTCCTCGCCGCCTGGTGCGGTTACGCCGCCTACCGCGACCAGCCCACCAAGGACTGGCACTTCATCGGCATGGCCGTGGTGTCCCTGCTGGCGCTGGTCCAGTTCGTGGTGGGGATCGTGCGGCTCGCGGGCGGGGAGAAGGCCGACGAGGGCGCGGTCATCTTCGTCTCGTATCTGCTGGGCGCCCTGCTGGCAGTGCCCGCGGCGGGCTTCCTGTCGTTGGGTGAGCGGACCCGCTGGGGTTCGGTGACGGTCGCCGCCGGTGCGGTCGTCCTGGCCGTACTGGAAGTACGGCTCCACGACATCTGGGGAGGCTGACCCGATGACCACCGAGGTGCCGCGGACGTCCGGGGCGAGGAGGAGCCGGCTGGTCACGGGCCCCGGCCTGCTGCTGGTCTGGCTGTACGGGGTGATGTCCGTGGGCGCCGTCTCGCGGTCGGTCTACCAGATCGCCACCGAGTTCCACCACGCGCCGCTGGCCTACGCGCTCTCCGCCGTCGCGGCCGTCGTCTACGCGTTCATCACGTACACGCTCGTGCGCGGCGGCGAGTCGGCGCGCCGGGCGGCCCTGGTGTGCTGCGCCGCCGAACTCGTCGGCGTCCTGACGGTGGGGACGTGGACGCTGGCCGATCCCTCGGCCTTCCCGGACACCACCGTCTGGTCGGACTACGGCATGGGCTATCTCTTCATCCCGGTGCTGCTGCCGGTCACGGGCATCGTGTGGCTGCGCAAGCGGGCGGCGTCGACGGCGTGAGCCAGGTGTGAGGCCGGTCCGGTCCTGGTGTGGCACCGGTGTGAGGCCGGTCCGGTCCCGGGGCTGGTCCGAGAAGCGGAATCCCCCGGCCGGTCCGCGCGGGACGGGGAGGATTCCGCCCTCACTTCAGGCGCTGGCCACGTACACGCGGTCGGCCGCCGCCTTCTCCAGCCTGACGAGCCGCAGCTTCGGACCGACCTGCTCCGTCGCCACCGGCGCGTACCCGCGGCTGCGGTAGAGCCGCAGATTGCCCTCGTTGCGGTGGCCGGTGAAGAGCTGGAAGCGCTGCGCGGCCGGCTCCGCCGCGAAGTGGACCTCGATGGCGTCGAGCAGCCGTCCGCCGAGACCGTGCCGGCGCAGCCGCGGATGGACGATGAGTTTGGCGATCCGGGCCGTGCCCGCCCCGTCCACGCTGCCCCGCACCGAGGCCACCACCTCGTCGCCGAGGCGCGCCACCAGGCCGTGCCCACCGTCGAGTTCGGCCCTCAGGTCGTCGAGGGTCTGGGTGAGCGGCTCGATGGTGTAGTCGCCGTACAGCTCGGCCTCGTTCTGGTAGCACAGGTACTGGAGTTTCAGGATCTGTTCCGCGTCCTGCGCACGCGCCGCTGAGATGGTCACACTCATGCCCATGTGTGCATGCCTCCCGCTCACTTGGTCCGCCGGTGTCTACCGCTCCTTTCCCCCGCGTTCAGGAGCCGCAACCTCCGCCGCCAGCATTCTGCGCAGGCATCCCAGGCATCTCGACCGCAAGGGGCCCAAACTGCCCTGTGACATACCCAACTCCCCGGCCATCTCCCGGTAGGTGAGGTCCTTCGCCGACAGCATCGCCGTCAGCACGCCCGGGCAGCGGCCCGGCGTGCGCCCGACCGCCGCGTGCACCGCTCTGCTCCGGTCGGTGCGCAGCGCGATCCGCTCGGGGTCCGACTCGGCGTCGGCGGCGGGCTCGTGGTGGTACACGCGCTCCCTGGCCGCGGTGCGCCGGGCGCGCCGGGCCTCCGCCCGTACGACGTCGCGCACCCAGCGCGCGGGGTCGCCGGGCGTTCCGGCCGCCGCGGGCCGCTCCAGCAGCCTTACCCAGGCGCCCTGTTCGAGATCGCCCGCCTCGACCCCGGCGGCCGGCGCCTCGGCGGCGGCCTCGGCGCGGACGAGGGGCAGCAGCGCGCGGACGAGATCCGGTGGGTGCTGCGCTCCTGGCTGCGGAGGGCGGGGGGCGCGGAGGGGCCGGGTGGCACGGACTGGCGTCATGTCCGGCGGGACGTCCGGACGGCCGGGGATGGTTGCTCCCCGGCCGGGCGGTCACCCGACCGGGGGATGTGCGCTCAGCGGTTGACGAAGTCCGCGCGTGCGAGCAGACCGGTGTCAGGGTTGTCGGTGAAGATCCCGTCGATGCCCTGCGCGAAGTAGGCCTTGAGGGCGCCGAAGGCGTCGCCGTACGCGTTCGGGTCCGTGCCGCGCCGGAAGTCGGCGGGCAGGAAGGTGTTCTCGTTGCGGAGCGTGTACGGGTGCAGGATCAGCCCCTGGGCGTGGGCGTCCCGTACCAGCGTGGTGGGGGTACCGAGCTTGCCCGCGGCGTCCTTCGGGATGACCAGGTCGAGGGTCGGGCCGATGCCCTGCGCGAAGGACGCGAGCCACTTCAGCCCCTCGGGCTTCACCAGATCGGCGACCGTACGCGGGTCGCCCGCCACCTTGAAGTCCCAGGGGCGGCTGCCCGCCGCGTCGAGCAGGACGACGCGCGGCGAGTCGACCAGCTTCGCCATCCGCCGCATGCTGCTCGGCTCGAAGGACTGGAGGAAGATCGCGGAGTCGGAGCGGTCGCGCCGGTACTTACGGAGCAGCTTGGCGAAGGGCTCCTCCAGGCCGAGGCCGATGGAGCGGAAGTAGGTGGGGTGCTTGGTCTCGGTGTAGAGCCAGACGGTGCGGCCGAGGCGGCGGCCCTGCTCGTCGGCCCAGCGCAGCACCTCCTCGAAGGTGGGGATCGTCCAGCGGCCGTCGTAGAGGGTGTTGTGCTGGCGCACGCCCGGGATGCGCTCCTTGGCGCGCAGGGTCTTCAGCTCGGCGAGGGTGAAGTCCTCGGTGAACCAGCCGGTGAGGCTGACCCCGTCGATGGACTTGGTGGTCCTGCGGTTCGCGAACTCCGGGTGGTCCGCGACATCCGTGGTGGCGGTGATGTCGTTCTCGTGACGGCACACCAGGTGTCCGTCCTTGGTGGGCACCAGGTCCTGCTCGATCACGTGCGCCCCGAGGTCGAGGGCGTGCTGGTACGAGCCGAGGGTGTGCTCGGGGCGGTAGCCGCTCGCGCCCCGGTGGCCGACGATCGTGGGCACGGGCAGGTCCGGCTTCGACGGCCCGTGGCCGCCCCGGCCCCGCTCGGCGGCGACCGCCGCCGTGGGCAGCGCCGCGGCTGCCGAGCCGAGCACCGCCGCGCCCAGTACGGTCCGCCGTCCGGGCGTGTTCCGCGCACCCTGTGTCATGGAGGCTCCTTCGATGTGAGGTCCCGCACCTGCGGATCGAGGTGAGCGTAGGCGGCCGTCCCCTCCGTACGGGAGACCTTCGTGCGAACGTGGTGGAAACACAGATCAACAGTGCGTATCCACTCCGTGAACCCGGTGTGCGCCGCCCCTGAGCCGCGAGTACCGTACTCACCTGCATGGATTTACTCGGCCGTCCAACAACCGCACCACGACACCGGAGGACCCGTTGTCCCGCTTCGCCCTCATCAAGGCACTGCTCGGACCGGTCATGCGCCTGATGTGGCGTACGAGGGTGGAGGGCGCCGAGAACATCCCGGGGAGCGGGCCCGTCATCCTCGCGGGGAACCACCTCACCTTCATCGACTCGATGATCCTGCCGCTGGTCTGCGACCGTCAGGTCTTCTTCATCGGCAAGGACGAGTACGTCACGGGCAAGGGTCTCAAGGGCCGGCTGATGGCCTGGTTCTTCACCGGTGTCGGCATGATCCCGGTCGACCGGGACGGCGGCCGGGGCGGTGTCGCGGCGCTGATGACCGGCCGCCGGGTGCTGGAGCAGGGCCAGCTCTTCGGTATCTACCCGGAGGGCACCCGTTCCCCCGACGGCCGTCTCTACCGGGGGCGTACGGGCATCGCGCGGCTCACGCTGATGACCGGCGCGCCGGTGGTCCCGTTCGCGATGATCGGCACGGACAAGCTCCAGCCGAACGGCTCGGGCATGCCGCGCCTCGGCAAGGTGACGGTGCGCTTCGGCAAGCCGATGGAGTTCTCCCGGTACGAGGGGATGGACCGGGACCGCTACGTGCTGCGCGCGGTGACGGACTCGGTGATGACCGAGGTCATGGAGTTGTCGGGCCAGGAGTACGTGGACATGTACGCGACGAAGGCCAAGGCCGCGTAGGGTCTCTCAGTGTTCGGGCTTCGCGCCCTCCTCCAGCTTCTGGCCCTTCAGCAGGAACCAGGCGGCCACCGCCGTCGCCAGCAGTACCGCCGCGCCGAGGCCCGAGGCGAGCCGCAGGCCGTCGACGAACGCGGTCTGGGCCGCGGAGAGCAGTTCCGCCCCGCCCGGGCCCGGCAGGCCGGCCGCCGCGTCCACCGCGCCGCCCAGTGACTGATGGGCGGCCGTGGCCGTCCCCGCGGGAACACCGGGCGGTGTGGGGAAGTCACGGTAGACGCCGGTGACGATGGAGCCGATCAGCGCGATGCCGAGGGCCGCGCCCAGTTCGTACGCGGTCTCCGAGACCGCGGAGGCCGAACCCGCCTGCTCCTTGGGGACGCTGGAGAGGATCACGTCCGCGGTGACAGTGAACGAGAAGCCCGCGCCGGCCCCGACGAGCAGCAGCACCGCGCCCAGCAGCGGGTAGCCGGTGGTCTGGCTCAGCCCGGTCATCACGGCGAGGGGCACACCGATCGCCGCGAGGCCGCCGGCCACCACCACCCGTACGGAGAACCGCCGCGCGGCCCGGCCCGCGAGCAGCCCGGTCGTCACCGCGCCGACCGCGGCGGGCAGTTCGGCGAGGCCGGCCTCCAGCGGGCTGCGCCCCTGGACCAGTTGCAGGAACTGCGACAGGAAGAAGACCAGCCCGGACAGGCCGAGGATCGTCAGCAGATCGGCCAGTACGGCGCCGGAGAAGCCCCGGTGGTGGAAGAGGCGTACGTCCAGCAGCGGGGCGGGCAGGGTGAGCTGGCGCCGTACGAACCAGTACAGAGCGGCCACGCCCGCGACCGCGATCACCGCGACGTCCCAGCCCGCCCCGTGCGCCGCGACCTCCTTGATCGCGTACACGACGCCGACGATGCCGATGAGCGAGAGCGCCACGCTCAGCAGGTCCCAGGGGCCCGGGGCCGGGTCCTTCGACTCGGGAAGCGTGCGGATGCCGACGAGGACGAGCACCGCCATCACCGGCAGGTTGATCAGGAAGACCGAGCCCCACCAGAAGTGCTCCAGCAGGAAGCCGCCGACGACCGGGCCGACCGCGGCGCCGGCCGACGCCATCGCGCCCCAGATACCGATGGCGAGACTGCGCTCCCGGGGATCGTGGAAGAGATTCCGGATCAGGGCGAGCGTGGCCGGCATCAGGGTCGCGCCCGCGACCCCGAGCAGCGCACGCGCCACGATCATCATCTCCGGGCTGGACGCGTAGGCGTTGAGCACGGAGATGCCGCCGAACGCGACCGCACCCGTGAGCAGGAGTTTCTTGCGGCCGATGCGGTCGCCGAGGCTGCCCATCGAGACCAGCAGGCCCGCGATGACGAAGGAGTAGATGTCGCCGATCCACAGGAGCTGTGTGCCGGACGGCTTGAGGTCCTCGCTGAGGAAGGGCGTGGCGAGACCGAGTACGGTCGCGTCGACGGCCACCAGGAGCACCGCGAGCACCAGGACGGCGAGCGCGATCCAGCGCCCGGGGCGGGGCCGGAACTCACTCTCGGTCGCCGCCGGGTGGGTGCTGGTCATGTGTCCACGCTCCGTCGTGCTCCGCCGAGCAGCAACTCGACGATCATGTACTGGAAGTCCTTGGCGGCGACCCTGCCGTCGTGGATCGCCCAGGCGCCCGCGCCGATGAGCCCGTACAGCGCCTCGGTCAGCCAGGCGGGGCTGAGATCGATCCGGAAGTGGCCCTGCTCCTGTCCGCGCCGGAAGAGCGCGGAGAACCGGGCGTCGATCCGGTCCCAGCCCTCGTTGACCTCGCCCTCGAAGAGCTGGTTCTCGGTGACGAGGAAGGCGAGGAGGCCGGCGGAGGGCTCGACCCTGGCGACGAGCCGGCGCAGCGCCTCGTCCGCGGGGCCCTCGTCGGTCCCGGCGCTGTCCAGCGCCGTCTCCAGCTCCTGGAGGCCCAGCGCCTCCAGCGCCTTGATCAGGGCGTCCCGTCCTGCGAAGTGCCGGTGGAGCGTGGCGCGGCCGATACCGGCGGCGCGGGCGACCTCGTCCATGGTGGCGGTCGGTTTACGGGTGAGCAGGGCTGCGGCGGTGCGCAGCACCTGGTCACGATCCATGGTCATGAGGCAACCATAACCCGAATGAGACATCAACGTCTCATTCAATACGATGATCTACCGGGAAAGGTGGGATGGATGAAACCACTGCTGCTGATCGATGTCGACGGTCCGCTCAATCCGTACGACGCCCTGGCCGAGGAGCGGCCCCCACGCGGCTACGGCAGACATGTGATGCGCCCCGCGGCCTGGCCGTACCCGCAGCCGCTGCACGTGCTGCTCAACCCCGAACACGGCACCGAGCTGCTGGCCCTCGCCGACCGCTACGAACTGGTCTGGGCCACGACCTGGGAGGGCGACGCCAACGAGTGGATCGGGCCGCGGCTCGGCCTGCCGGAGCTGCCGTACATCGGCTGGCCGCAGACGCACGGGAAGACCCCTCGCGGGACCTTCTGGAAGACGCGGTACGTCCTGGAGTACGCGGCCGGGCGGCCGTTCGCCTGGATCGACGACGAGATCACGTCGTACGACCGGGAGTGGGTGGAGCGGGAGCACCTCGCCGCCGCCCTGCTGCTGCGCGTCGACCCCGGCATCGGGCTGACCCGGCCGGACTTCGACGCGCTCGCACGGTGGGCGGCGGCGCTGTAGGGCCGCTTCCCGGTTCTTGCCGAGGCCTGCCGCCTACTGCTTCTTGGCGGTGGCCCAGGCGTGCTGGATCACCAGGTCCGCCTTGACCTCCGCGAGCTGGGCGGCCACGGCGGAGGGAGCGGTACCGCCCCGGCCGTTACGGGAGGCCAGCGAGCCGGCCACGTTGAGCACCGAACGGACGTCCGGGGTGAGGTACGGGGAGATCTTCGCGAACTGCTCGTCCGTCAGCTCGTCCAGCTCGATGCCGAGCGACTCGCACTCCTTGACGCACTCCCCCGCGACCTCGTGCGCCACCCGGAACGGCACGCCCTGCCGGACCAGCCACTCCGCGATGTCGGTGGCGAGCGAGAAACCGGCGGGCGCCAGCTCTTCCATCCGGGTCCGGTTGACGGTCAGCGTGGCCATCATGCCGGTGAAGGCGGGCAGCAGGACCTCAAGCTGGTCGCAGGAGTCGAAGACCGGCTCCTTGTCCTCCTGGAGGTCGCGGTTGTACGCGAGCGGCAGCGCCTTCAGCGTGGCGAGCAGTCCGGTCAGATTGCCGATGAGCCGCCCCGACTTGCCACGCGCCAGCTCCGCGATGTCCGGGTTCTTCTTCTGCGGCATGATCGACGAGCCGGTGGAGAACGCGTCGTGCAGGGTGACGAAGGAGAACTCCTTCGTGTTCCAGAGGATGATCTCCTCCGCGATGCGCGACAGGTTGACACCGATCATCGCGGTGATGAAGGCGAACTCGGCCACGAAGTCGCGCGAGGCGGTGCCGTCGATCGAGTTGCCCACGGAGCCGCGCTCGAAGCCCAGGTCGGCGGCGACCGCCTCGGGGTCGAGCCCGAGCGAGGAACCGGCCAGCGCACCGGAGCCGTACGGGGAGACGGCCGTGCGCTTGTCCCACTGCCGCAGCCGCTCCGCGTCCCGGGACAGCGCCTGCACATGCGCCAGCACATGGTGCGCGAAGAGGACGGGCTGGGCGTGCTGGAGGTGCGTACGGCCGGGCATCGCGACGTCCGGGTTGGCCTCGGCGAGACCGACCAGCGCGTCCTGGAGGTCCGCGATCAGCCCGCCGACGATCCGCGCGTGGTCGCGCAGGTACATCCGGAAGAGCGTGGCGACCTGGTCGTTACGGGAACGGCCGGCGCGCAGCTTGCCGCCGAGGTCGGCGCCGAGGCGCTCCAGCAGCCCGCGCTCCAGCGCGGTGTGGACGTCCTCGTCGGCGACGGTGCCGGTGAACGAGCCGTCGGCGACATCCGCTTCGAGCTCGCCGAGACCGGCGGTCATGCGGGTCAGTTCGTCGGCGGTGAGCAGCCCCGCCTTGTGGAGCACGCGGGCGTGGGCGCGGGACCCGGCGATGTCGTACGGCGCGAGCCGCCAGTCGAAGTGGACCGACGCCGACAGAGCCGCCAGCGCGTCCGAGGGACCGTCGGCGAAGCGTCCGCCCCAGAGCCGGACGTCACCGTTGTTGCTGCTCACTGCTGAACTCCTTGGAGGGTTCGTGAAGCCTTGAGGGAAGCCTTGGAGGAAGCCTGGAAGTACGACCGCCTCCCCGCCGCGGAGGAACGGGGAGGCGGGCTGTCGTACGGAGGCGTGTCAGGCGAGGTCGCGCCGGGCGGCGATCTTGGAGGAGAGGCCGAAGATCTCGATGAAGCCCTGGGCCTTCGACTGGTCGAACGTGTCGCCCGAGTCGTAGGTGGCGAGGTTGAAGTCGTACAGCGACTCGTCCGACTTCCGGCCGGTGACGACGGCGCGGCCGCCGTGCAGCGTCATCCGGATGTCGCCGGTGACGTGCTGGTTGGCCTCGTTGATGAAGCCGTCCAGGGCGCGCTTGAGCGGGGAGAACCACAGGCCGTCGTAGACGATCTCGCCCCAGCGCTGCTCGACCTGCCGCTTGTAGCGGGCCAGCTCGCGCTCGACGGTGACGTTCTCCAGCTCCTGGTGCGCGGTGATCAGCGCGATGGCGCCGGGCGCCTCGTAGATCTCCCGGGACTTGATCCCGACGAGCCGGTCCTCGACCATGTCGATCCGGCCGATGCCCTGGGCGCCGGCCCGCTCGTTGAGCTGCTGGATCGCCTGGAGGACGGTGACGGGCTTGCCGTCGATCGCGACGGGGACGCCCTCCTTGAAGGAGATGATCACCTCGTCGGCCTCGCGCGGCGTGGCCGGGTTCGAGGTGTACTCGTACACGTCCTCGATCGGGCCGTTCCAGATGTCCTCCAGGAAGCCCGTCTCGACGGCGCGCCCGAAGACGTTCTGGTCGATGGAGTACGGGGACTTCTTGGTGGTCGCGATCGGGAGGTTCTTCTCCTCGCAGAAGGCGATCGCCTTGTCCCGGGTCATCGCGTAGTCGCGGACCGGGGCGATGCACTTCAGGTCCGGGCCGAGGGCGGTGATCCCGGCCTCGAACCGCACCTGGTCGTTGCCCTTGCCGGTGCAGCCGTGGGCGACGATGCCCGCGCCGTGCTTCTGGGCGGCGGCGACGAGGTGCTTGACGATCGTCGGCCGGGAGAGGGCGGAGACCAGCGGGTAACGGTCCATGTAGAGGGCGTTGGCCTTGATCGCCGGGAGGCAGTACTCCTCGGCGAACTCGTCCTTCGCGTCCGCGACCTCGGCTTCCACCGCACCGCAGGCGAGCGCGCGCTTGCGGATGACGTCCAGGTCCTCGCCGCCCTGGCCGACGTCCACGGCAACGGCGATGACCTCGGCGCCCGTCTCCTCGGCGATCCAGCCGATGGCGACGGAGGTGTCCAGGCCGCCCGAATAGGCGAGTACGACGCGCTCGGTCACGGGTTTCTCCTTACGGTGCATTCACTGATGGGCATAACTATGCACCCCTCCGTATGATTCGTCAATCTCGATGAGATTGGCGTGACGTTTGAACGGCGGGCGCCCTCGCCTCGTACACCTCACCGAACGCAGGCGCCGCGTTGTACGCACCGAGGTCGAGCCGTCCGGCCATCCACCGGACGACTCCCACCCCACCCTTATCCGAGTGAGGTTTCCGCATGTCCAGGGCTCTTCCGAAGTACAACAAGCGTCGTGTGCTCATCGCCGGCGGCGCCGCCGCGGTCGTCCTGTCCGGTGCCGTGATCGCCGGTAACGCCCTGGCCGGGGAGGGTGACAGCAGTAAGGCGGCCGGTTCGGCCGGTACGGTGAGCTGCCCGGCCGTCGCCGGCTCGCTGCCCGCGGTCCCGGCCTCCGCCCAGGCCGAGATCGACCGCAACCTCGCCCTCCTCGACACCCAGATCGCCGAGGCGAACAAGCGGCTCGTCGACACGGTCGGCCAGGGCGGCCCGAACTTCGTGCAGAACGCGATCCTCGGCCCGCTGGAGGACAAGCGCGTCGCCACCATCAACCGCATGGCCACCGCCATCGGCCGCACCGCCGAGAAGCCCGCGGGCCTGGACGCGCTCGCGCCCTGCACCCTGAACGCGGCGGGCGGCGGCGCCGGTGACGCGGGTGCCGGGGATGCCGGGGCGGGGGATGCCGGGGCGGGAGATGCCGGGGCGGGAGATGCCGATGACGCCGGTGCCGGGGACGCGGGTGCTGGTGACGCGGGTGCCGGGGACGCGGGTGCTGGTGACGCGGGTGCCGGTGCCGGGGACGCCGGTGACACGGGCGCCGCGGGTACGGTGAACTGCCCGGACGTCGCCGGCTCGCTGCCCGCGGTCCCGGCCTCCGCCCAGGCCGAGATCGACCGCAACCTCACCCTGCTGAACACCCAGATCGCCGAGGCCAACCAGCGGATCACCGACACCGTCGGCCAGGGCGGCCCCAACTTCGTACAGAACGCGATCCTCGGCCCGCTGGAGGACAAGCGCGTCGCCACCATCAACCGCATGGCCACCGCCATCGGCCGCACCGCCGAGAAGCCCGCGGG